>NZ_JBFRGM010000026.1:0-81375 GCF_052115345.1 Mesorhizobium sp. 2RAF21
TCCAGCGGGAGGAATGATCGGCCTCGTGATCCAACACCAGCCGCACCGCACGCTCGCGCACCTCAGGGGAAAACTTGTTCGTCGTTTTGCTCGTCATGGCTCCATCCTATTTGGAAGTTGGAGCCTCCGGCAAACCCGGGGCGGTTCATTTTGATGCCATCAAGCCGCCATCGGCGAACAGAACCATCCCATGTGTGTTGGGCAATTCAACCCAGTCGAAAGCGTCCGCGTACACCGCCAGATACCACTCCTCAAGCTCGGCCGGACTAACCCCTACGAGCAGCGCAAAGTTGCCGGTGATCATCAGACGCTGGATATGATGAGCATAGGCGTTTCGCCTGGTATCGGCTATCGCTGTGGCGAGACAGTTCAAGTCCGTTTCGCCGGACCAGTAGAACCACGGCAGCGATCGGACTGCGCCAAGAGCGTTCGTTTCGGCATAATGTGGCATCTTTAGCCAGTAGATTCCACGAACATATTCGCGCCAGCCGAGAATTTGTCGGATGAACCCTTCGACTGAATTGATGGGCACCTCACCACGACGAAAGGCGTTCTCAGCCGCGTCACAGACTTCGCGCGGGCTCAACAAGCCGATGTTCAAATACGGAGAAAGCAATGCATGAAAAAGAAATGGCTCGTGAACCGCCATTGCATCTTGGTAGTCGCCAAAGGAAGGAAGCGATTGGGAGATAAAGATATCTAGCGCGGCTAGCGCATCTTTTCGGGTGACCGCCCATGCGAAGTCCTTGAGATCGCCAAAATGATCCGCGAAACGTATCGCAACCATAGGCAGAATTTCGCGAGTGATAGCGTCCGGCTCTGAACCGAAGCGTGCCGGGGCTTTGAGCATGTTCGGCAACTTTTTGCGGTTATCGGTATCAAAATTCCATTGACCGCCGCAAGGGTTATCACCCTCCATCAATATGTCGGTTCGACGGCGCATTTCCCGATAGAAATACTCCATGCGATAAGTCTTGCGGCCATTCGCCCATACTCGAAACTGACCCACAGAGCAAAAAAAGCGATTATCTTCTCGAATATCGACAGGCAATT
Organism: Mesorhizobium sp. 2RAF21; assembly: GCF_052115345.1. Taxonomy (NCBI): domain Bacteria; kingdom Pseudomonadati; phylum Pseudomonadota; class Alphaproteobacteria; order Hyphomicrobiales; family Phyllobacteriaceae; genus Mesorhizobium; species Mesorhizobium sp. 2RAF21. The sequence continues at coordinate 1,054 of NZ_JBFRGM010000026.1, forward strand.
CGAGCTGTTCGGGCCAACAGTCCATCATTTTTCTCACGCGCCATTCGCCGGGCTCGGTAACGACGACACAATCTGGTTTATGGCGGGCAACCGCGCGTATCAATTCGCCGGTAAAAGAGTTGGAGTTCCCCTTATCGTCTAGGCGGACATAGTCGACCCTGAAGCCGCGTTCACGCAATTCGTCTGCAAAATGCCGCATAGCGGACAAGATGAAGGCGATCTTCTGTTTGTGATGTCGAACGTATGTCGCCTCGTCCGCGACCTCGACCATGAGCACCACATCTTCCCGAGGGTCAAAACCCTGCAGCGAAGAAATGTCATGGCTAAGTTGATCGCCGAGGATAAGGGCGATCGTCCTGGCCTTTGCTGCTTTCATCGCGATCGATCAGTCGCTGTGCCAGTTGTCTCGCCAGCGGCAATACGGGCACAACGGCTGAACAAATAAAGAGATCTCCGCGACGGCATTTCTATGTCGGCCGAGCGGCTACATAAACACATTGATTTTGCCTTTCGGTTTGGTTGCCCTTATCACTTACAGGCCGCCTTAGTGGCTCTATTGTGATTATGCTGATATTCGTCGGTCGGTCCCATGCCACTATCAGATGGCTTGCGATCTCAAAACGGCTTCGGTTCTGTTGATATTTTCTCGTTGATTGCAGTCCTGAGCATCGTCGCGAATGTATTTCAGACCACCGAGCGCCAGATCACAATGAAATGCCCGGCCTATTGCGACTAACCCGACACGCTTCAACCGATGTGTGTCGAGCGGAATATCGGTGCGATAGGGAACAAAGGCGTTAAACCGCAGAACTACTGTCCGCCAATCTGGATATGCCGTAAAATCGTGGCGGTACGACTGCCAGGGTCTTTCCAGATAATCTGTTCTCAGATGAACGTTGTAGACCTCACCGTTGCCAAACACGTCTATCGCGATCCCGTCCCAACCACTTGCATCCACAACATGGTCTGTCAGCGAGAGATCGAGGGAGGCTTGAACAAATCCTCCGTTGTTTTCCAGGCTGACGTCTCCGCGCATACGGATTGCGGACCGGCCTGCAACTTCCTCTCGTGCCATTACTCCTTGGGAAACTCCACCCATGACGGTGTCTGTAACAAGTTTCCATTCGCTACCAATCGCAGCGACTGGCGGTTCCCTGCTGAGGTCATCTATCATAGCGGTCGCAGGCAACATATTTCCGTCCCTATCGCGTGATGGCCACCTTAACCCCTGGTCCGCAGACGAGAGCGTCCACCATCCACTCCAATCACTTGCCCCGTTATCCAGCCAGCTTCCGGTGACAGAAGGAAATCGACAAATGCGGCGATATCGTCGGGTTCTCCAAGTCGGCGCATCGCGTGCAATTGTGCAATGGAGTCTGCCAATTGAGGCGAATTGGTCAGCGACTGCGAAAGCGGCGTTCTGGTCAACGAGGGAGCCACGCAGTTGACGCGAATTACCGGCGCGAGTTCCGCCGCCATCGTGAACGTCAACCCTTCCAGGGCCGCTTTCGCCATGGAGACGGATGCATGAGCCGGGAATCCCTGCGAGGCTGCGACCGATGAGATCAGAACCACCGAAGCCGCGGAGCTCTGTTTGAGGCTCGGAATGTGAGCCTTCATCGCGAGCGCCGCACCAACGGCATTGAGCCGGAAGTCGCGCACGAAGTCATCGTCAGTCAGGCGGCCGATCGGCTTCAGGTTGATTGATCCTATCGCGTAAACGAGACCATTTATGGGCCCGCGAACTTCCGAAACGACTCGCTCGAAACTGCCTGGGGTCAGCACGTCAACAACCGTAAAGGTTGCTCCGGTTTCCACCGCGAGTTTTTGAAGCCGGTCGGTATCGCGCCCAACGAGATGGACACTCTCACCCCGGGCGGTGATGCGGCCGAGAATGGCCGTACCGATGCCGCCCGAACCGCCGTAGATAACTGTTGTTGCCATTTGATATCTCTTTCTTGCGCAGGGCATAATTTCACGACCATGTGAACCCTTCGCGCTCCAGTCCTTTGGCTAGGCGTTCCTGCATTGGCAGACGTCTCGCGAACTGCACGATCTCGGAATGCGCACGATCGCGTCGGTCCATAAAGCGTCGATCCGGTCGATGCAGGGTTCACTGAATTCAGTGATCTTTCTCCAGTACCGGCCGTCTTCGACGAAGTAGCCTAAATTGGTCTCGAGTGACTTTGCCGCAGCTTCGGCCTCCCGAACGACCAGTCCTGAAAATATCTGCTTCAACGCACTGACGCGCCGCGCGGTCAGGCGCGAAAGAGTTGCCAGTGTCGTACGCGGAAAAGTAAGCCTGCTCTGTGGGCGGCTGGAAAGATTGAGACAGAGTGTTCCTGCCCGCAGTGCCGTCACGAACAGGCGGCTTGATTTCGCTTCAAGCGAACGCAGCGTGACGTCTTGCCGAAGCGGATCAGCCGTTCCATTGCCGTAGAAATGCGTACCTCCAACCCCGGAGTAAATCATGTCACAGCCAAGAAAGACGAGAACGTCTGGCTTCAAAGCATGAAGCGCCCAATACGCAGAAGTAAATGCCATTGTTCCGCCTGCATAAACGAAACCGCCGAATTCGTTCTGGGCAGGAACAAATTCGTCCGACGTGATCTTCAAGGCCGATTTTGAATGCGTGGTGGGTAACCGCTCACTTGGGAAATCGTCTGGATATATCAAATAATCCCAATCGTCGCGGATCGCCCACGCATTGTTTATGGCTACTATCGACGCAATCGCGGAACGATCCCAGTCACGAACTTGCAAAGCATCAGGTGCGCTGCCAAGTAAAAGAACGACATTCGGAGTTTGCTCTAGCGTTTTCATTACACCGGGCGCTGATTGAACAATTTTTTTAACTTTTACGTCAAATTCAGCGCTCTGGATCTCATGCTGCGCACGCCATGGGCTGGACGCTTCTCTATTGCCGTGAGATCGCAGTTGTAGAGATTGGATTCCTCCGTGCCATCGGCTGAAATGGGACGATGGTGGCCAATTTAGTTTGCAGCAGCCGAAGGAAGGCGCTGGCTCTGCTTTCTCACGCCGGCCTTTCTTTTGCGCTTCAGAGCAGGCCGGGCAATTCGGTATATCAAGAGCATCGAAAGTAATGTTAAATATATATACTGCTGCGGCGATAAAACTTTCGTCGCAAGATAAAAATGTAACCCTCCGCATAGAGCGACAAGGTAGATGAGCCGGTGAAGTCGGAGCCAGTTCTTCCCCAGCCTGCGAATGGATAGGCTGTTGGATGTGACCGCGAGGGGCACCAGAAGAGCGAATCCTGCCATTCCGAGCATAATGAAGGGTCGCTTCATGACATCCGCTATTACGGCGTGCAGTGCCATTTCCTGGTCTAATAAAAGATAGACCGTGAAATGAAAAAGCACGTAGTAGAAGCACAATAAGCCAAGCGCTCTCCGATAACGTATGAGGTTCAATCCGAAAATCTCGCGCAACGGCGAGATAGCTAGGGTAAGAACCAGAAACCGCACCGCCCAAACACCGAGGAACAGCTCGAACGTCTTTACTGGATCGGCTCCAAGATCACCCGTGACCCCAAGATAGAATTGCCATCCAGCTGGCAGGAGCCCGGCCAGATAGATTAGCCAGATGGCCTCGTCGTGCCAGCCACGCCTCAAGGTGGAAGTTGGACTCATCAGAAATTCGCCTTGAGGTCCATGCCGCTGTAAAGGCTGGCCACCTCTTCGCCATAGCCGTTGAAAATCTCTGTCGGAATTCGATTTGAACTAAAAAAGCCGCTATTCCCGATGCGCCTTTCAGTCGCCTGGCTCCATCGCGGATGAGGTACGTTGGGGTTTACGTTCGCATAGAATCCATATTCATTGGGCGCCGTCGTGTTCCAGGTATTCGACGGCTGCTTTTCGGTCAGGCTGATGCGCACGATCGACTTAATGCCTTTGAAGCCGTACTTCCAAGGCACTACAAGACGGATGGGAGCTCCATTCTGATTGGGCAGTGTTTCGCCATAAATGCCCACTGCCAGAATCGTGAGCGGGTGACGCGCCTCGTCGAGCCTCAACCCTTCGACATACGGCCAAGCCAACGATTGGAACAGCCCCTTTTGGCCTGGCATTTCGTCTGGCCGGACCACTGTCTCGAATGCAACATATTTGGCGCTGCCCAGAGGCTCAACCTTGTCGAGAAGCGCCGCCAGCGGAAAGCCATCCCATGGAATCACCATCGACCAAGCCTCGACGCACCGCATTCGATAGACCCGTTCCTGCGGTGGAAAAATCTTCATAATGTCGTCAAAACCGAAGGTCGTCGGTCGGGCCACCATGCCATCGACCTTGATGGTCCACGGCAGCGGCTTGAAGGACGCGGAGTTACGTGAAGGGTCTGATTTATCCAAACCGAACTCGTAGAAATTATTGTAGGTGGTCACGTCGTTTCTGGGCGTCAGCTTGTCGGCAACGGTGTAATCCGTTTTCGCGGCCGATATAGGCGCTGAGACCGCCACCGCGGGTACAATCGAAGCGACAGCGGCTCCAGCCCCATAGGAAATAAACGACCTTCGAGAGAGCCATGCATCCTTGGCGGTTATACATGATGCCGGAATTTTGGGCGGGCGATAGGTCATCGACATCTCCGGGAAATGTTAGGCTAGGGGCATGGGGGCGTACACTTTCACAGAAACGAATAACTATCGCTGGCGAAGTGCTAAATGCGCAGTAATGAGCATCGAGCTCAATGTCCTCGCTACGCCACAATCATCCGCCCATAGCGAGTCAAAATGAGCGGCGCCCCGTCAATGGGAGCACCGCCCATGTCTGATGCCGCTTATTTTGGCAAAAGAACGGCGTTGACGACGTGGATAACGCCATTTGATTGCATCACATCCGGAATGGTCACCTCTGCGGCGCCGCCAGATTCATCGATGATGTAGACATGTTTGCCTTTCAGTTCGGCTGTCAGCGAATCTCCGCTCACTGTCGTCATGTTGTACTTGCCGCCATTCTTCTTGATGTCGCGAATAAGATCCTCGGCAGTGACCTTTCCGGCAACAACATGGGCAGTAAGGATTTTTACCAGCTTGTCCTTGTTTTCCGGTTTGAGAAGCGTATCGACAGTCCCCTTAGGAAGCTTTGCGAACGCCTTGTTGGTCGGTGCGAACACGGTAAATGGTCCCGGTCCTTCGAGCGTCTTCACGAGGCCTGCTGCTTTGACGGCAGCTACAAGCGTCGTGTGGTCCTTCGAGTTGACGGCGTTCTCGACAATGTTCTTGCTGGCGTACATCGGCGCGCCGCCTACCATTGGATTGGCCGCATAAGCGGTTCCGGACATCGCAAGTGCCACGGAAAACATAGCGGCTTTCAACAACTTCATAGTCATGGAGTCCTCCTTGTTTCGCTGTCATCTGACAAACTCTTGTACGAAGGCGCCTGCGTTATGGATTTCCCGGTAACGTAGATTTGAGTTACCGCGTGCCGACCACCGGCATCGAACCTCGCTATCGTTGCTCTTGTCAGCGGCAAGAACGCGTCGCCCGAAATCGGTAGGCGCCCAATGCTGATGGAAGGTTTGTTGCTGGTGACGCGCCCACGTAATCCGATGGAGCCCTTTGCGGCGGCGTGGGAGGAGACTGTTACCTCTCCGACAAATTGTTATTCTCCAGCTGAAACGTCAGCTTTTGGCGAAGACAAAAAAGCCAACATCGATGGTTGCGGTTCTGAATCCAGCCTCGCAGTAGCAGAGATAATAGTTCCAGAGCCTGCGAAAGCGCTCCGGGAACCCCAGTGCCGCGATGTCGGGCCAGGACGCCAGGAAGCGTTTGCGCCACTCGGAAAGTGTGGCCGCATAGCTCTCGCCGAACATTTGCGTCGAAACCAGCTTGAGCCCGGCCTGCGCGCCTTGTTCTAAAAGGATTGCTTTGGTCGGAAGCATCCCGCCTGGGAAGATGTGACGCTGAATAAAATCGGGGGAGCCACGGTAAGCCTCGAAGCGCGCCTCATCGATCGTGATCACCTGTAGAACGGCTATACCGCCGACGTTCAGGCGATCATGCAGAGTTTCAAAGTAAGCCGGCCAGTAGGCTTCGCCCACCGCCTCCAGCATTTCGATCGATACGATCCTGTCATAGGAACCCTCGACGTCGCGGTAGTCCGTCAATTCCAAAGCGGCACTGTCGACCAGCTTTTCCTGCTCCAGGCGCTTTCGAGCGAAAGCCAGTTGCTCGGTCGATAGGGTAATGCCGGTAACGTGAGCACCTGCGCGAGCCAACCTCATGGCCAAGGCTCCCCAGCCACAGCCAATTTCGAGGACATTCTCGCCACCCTGAAGATCCAGGAGCTCTTCGATTTGTGACAGTTTGGTTTCCTGGGCCTCGTCAAGCGTCTGGTCTGGATGTGCATAAAGCGCCGATGAATAGGTCATCGTCGGGTCGAGCCAGCGCTCGTAAAATGCGTTGCCGAGATCATAGTGGAAGGAAATGTTTCTACGGCTTCCAGTTTTGCTGTTTGCGCGCAGCAAATGACGTACGCGATTATACATGCGGGCAGGCCAGAACCCGGAAATGCTGCGATCGAGCACAGCGATGTTTCGTGCCGCCAGCTCCAATAGTGCGGCGAGATCCGGGCTTGACCAATCATCGTCGATGTAGGCTTCCGCAAAGCCCAGATCTCCGTAGCTGAGGAGCCGCCGGATTGCTCGCCAGCGATGGAGGACGAGCGTGGCGGACGGCCCGGACTGCGCACCTGAATGCTCGATACGATCGCCGGATGGCAGTACGACGGTGATGTGGCCACAATCGATCCGCGCGATCATTCGGCCAAGCAAATGCACGATCAGGCTTTCCCTGGGCCTTTTAAAGCCGCTCAAGGTTCTCGTCTTGATGTCAAACGTCATGCACGCTGCTCTTCTCTCGACCGCTTTCAGGGTTTGCTCCGCGCCCGATAGTGACGGGCCGATCCGGCGGGGAAGGCCGCGGATAGAGACGGGTTCCCTTCAGCCAGATCAGCAGTGCTTCCCAATAGATGCCCGCGATGACTTTGAACGTCATCAGCGGATAGACGAAGAACGCGCGGGCTAGAGAGGCGTCTGACAAATCCTGCCTGACAGCGGTCAGCTTGGCGATAATGAGCGGTCCTTCGTAATCACGGCCGGTAACCGAAACCGACAGATCCTTTCCGGGAGGCACGATGGAGAAGGAATAGATCATCTCGGTGGTCATGAAGGGCGAGACGTAAAAGGATTTTTGGCTTTCTTGCCGCACCGGCCCAGTTGTGCCGGGAGCCACGGGAATGAGGTAGTTATGGCGCTGACCGAACGTGTTGTTCACCTCGTAGAAGATCGCGGACAATGAGCCGTCGCGCCTGTGACAGAAATAAATGCTGAGCGGATTGAAGGCGTATCCGAGGATGCGCGGCATGGTGAGCAGCCGGATCGGCCCACCCGTTTTTATACCGGCTTCATCAAGATGACGGATGATCCTGTCGCGTGGCGATTGCGTCCCATCACCGTGGTCGCGATCATGGAAGCTGAAAAGGTTGAACCGGTTGTGCGAGAAAAAGCGAAGTTTCCTCGCCAGCACGTCTATTTCGTCGAGATCGAGCAGCAGGTAGAAAATACCGTAGCGCAGGCGATGCTGCCTTGGCCGCAGCCTGTGATGCATCACGGAACCAGCATACAGCCCTGATCGAAGTTCCGGCATCACGCTGCCTCCGTCTCCGGCAGATCGGGCACGCTGTGATGAATATGGATGCGGCCGGATTCGTCCGGAACCGTCCACGGCCGCCGCACGCCGCCGATCGCCTCGGCGACCGCAAGCCCGGCTTGCAGCCCATCCTCGTGAAACCCTGCGCCGAAATAGGCGCCGCAGAACCAGGTGTTGCCGCGCCCTTGCAGCGACCAAAGCTCCTTTTGCGCCTGCATCGCCCGGGCATCGAAACGAGGATGGCTATAACTCATTCGCTTGAGGACCGTCTCGGGTGCAATCTCGCGGTGGGGGTTGAGCGTTACGAACAGCGGCCGCTTGCTTTCGATCCCCTGCAAACGGTTCATCCAGTAGGTCACAGCGAGCTTGCGGCCATCATTGTCATCTCTCGTCATGTAGTTCCAGCTCGACCAGACACGGCGCCGCTCCGGCATCAGGCGCGTATCGGTGTGAAGGACCGCGTCATTGACGATATAGTCGAACGCGCCAAGCAGACGTCGCTCTTCGCCACTCGCATCGGCCAGCATTTTCAGAGCCTGGTCCGCGTGTGCTGCGATGACAACGTGATCGAAACGGCGACGGTGGCCATCGCGCCCAACGATCTCGACGCCATCTTTTGCGCGAACAATCGCGTTGACGGGATAGTTTGAGACGACTTCGGGTATGGTTTTGGAGAGTACCTGCACATAGGATCGACTGCCCCCGGCTACGGTTCGCCAGACCGGTCGGCCAACAAGCTTCAGAAGACCGTGCGTCTGGCAAAATCGGATGAACGAGGCCGCGGGATAGGCGCCGATTTTTGCTGCCGGAGTCGACCAGATCGCGGCCGCCATTGGATAGAGATGGTCATTGCGGAAGCTGTCGCCGTAGCCGGCCGCATCGAGATATTCGTCGAGGGTTATCATTCCTAACGCCGCAACATTCCGCGGCGCTTCGCGATAGAAACGAACCAGATCGCGCAGCATCATCCAGAAACGAGGGCTGATGGCGTTCCGGCCCTGCGCGAAAAGGCCCAGCAAACCGGTGCCGGAGTATTCGAGCCGGCCGTCGTCCAGTGAAACGGCAAACGACATATCGGAACGCTTGGTGGCGACGCCGATATGATCGAACAGAGCAGTCAGGTTCGGATAGGTGTTTTCATTGAAAACGATAAAACCGGTATCGACTGCCAAGCCTGCGGCGTCGACCGTATGGCTGTGCCCTCCGAGCCGGTTATCAGCTTCGAAAAGAGAGACGCGATGCCTTTTCGACAGCAACCATGCGGCAGATAGCCCGGAAATGCCACTGCCCACGACAGCGACGGCGAGGCCTTGATGAGGCGCCAAGCCAGGTTCCCACCCGTTACGCCCGTCGGTTGCTGCAATCTTTCCGGTCAAAGGATTTCCCTCCGCGCGCCAAACTGCCAGTATTTACGGAAGCCGGCGCGCGGTAGATCACTTGAAGCGTGATCCAATCGCAGGGCCCGGGCGTATGAAGGGCAAATGGATGCAGCGAGCTTATATATTGGAACCGGGAATGCGCGGCAGGTCCGTCCGGCAGCGAGGCTGGTTGTTTTGAACGAGGCGAGGCAAAAAGAAGTGCTGCCGTCTCCCGAGGAACTGATCGGTCTGATCGACGCGGTTGCGCGGACGCAGGACCGGAATGCCTTCGCGCGACTTTTCGGGTATTTCGCGCCTCGTATCAAAAGCTTCCTGATGCGATCTGGCCTTGCAGATTCGGCCGCGGAGGAAGTGACCCAGGAGGTCATGATCACGGTATGGCGTAAAGCGTCCTATTTCGATCCACAGAAAGCGGGCGCGTCGACTTGGGTGTTTACAATTGCCCGCAATCAAAGGATCGATCGGCTGCGCCGAACCCGATCCCGGCTCGCCGATCGTCTTCCGGATCCGAGTGACGAACCCGAGACGCCGCTTTCGGGTGAAGACATCACCATCGTTGCAGAACGGGAGGAAGGTGTGCGCAAGGCATTGGAAAGCCTGCCGATCGATCAGTCAACCATTGTGCGGCTGTCGTTCTTTGCCGAGAAACCGCATGCGGAGATTGCAAGAGAGCTGGGCATTCCTCTCGGCACCGTAAAATCCCGTGTTCGGCTCGCATTGAATCGGCTTCGGACCCTTTTGGACAGCGATATATGAAGATCAACCATCACCCCAGCGACGAAACGCTGATGCGTATGGCGGCCGGCGCATTGGGCGCAGGTCCTGCGCTTGTCGTCTCCGTCCATCTCGAACGATGTGCGGTCTGCCGCAACCGTATAGCGCACTTCGAGGCCGTTGGCGGCGCGATCCTGGATGAAATGTCACCCGCTCCGCTCGCTGCGGATTTTTTCGGACGCACTATGGAGCGGCTCGAGGTTGCTCAATCCTTGCAGACCGAAGGCCGAGCCACGATCAAACATCCGGAACTGGGAATAGAACTTCCGCGGGCGATGCAGCACTGCGAGATCGGTCCGTGGAAGTGGCTTGGGCCGGGGTTCAAATGGAGCAAGGTCAAGATTCCCGGTAGCCCTGACGAAAAAGTCATGCTGCTGAAAGGCAGGGCGGGGCTTCATCTGCCTGCTCATGGACATACCGGCCTCGAATTCATGCAGATTCTGTCTGGATCGCTGGCTGACGAGCGCGGCCAGTATTTTCCAGGGGACCTCGATGAGGCCGGCGACGATGTGGATCATCGGCCTGTGGTTGGGCAGGAATCGGATTGCGTGTGTCTTGCCGCGCTTGAAGGCGATACGCGACTTCACGGATTGCTCGGTCGCCTTCTGCGTCCGATCGTGGGTTTCTGATCGATGACTGCGGGGAACGCGTTCAGCGCAGCGCCGCCAGAAGTGGCCGGTACATGAAAGCATTTCCGTCTCCGGTCGATTTGCTGAACGTGATTGCCAGGATCGGTGCGACGCGATCCCTTAGCGTTGTCCGCTACGGACGCCATCCGCGCCATGTCCTTGACATCTATCCGGCCGCCAAAGACGGACCGTCGCCAGTCATCGTCTTCTTCTATGGCGGCGGTTGGGAAGATGGCGAGCGAAGCGACTACCTCTTCGTTGGACAGGCCCTGGCCGAGCGCGGCTTCATCACCGTGATTCCCGATTACCGGGTCTTTCCCGAGGTTCGCTTCCCCGGCTTCCTCCAGGATGCGGCTGAGGCAATGCGCTGGACGGTCGATCATATTGCGGAGTTCGGTGGTGATCCTCGTCGCGTCATCGCCATGGGCCATTCCGCCGGAGCCCATATCGCCGCAATGCTGGCCTTCGATCGCCAATGGCTTTTTGAGCTTGATCTCGATGCAAGCGTCGACGTTCGCGCCATTATCGGCCTTGCCGGTCCCTATGACTTTCTCCCCCTTCATAGCCGGACGCTGAAACAGATCTTCGGGCCGGAAAACGGCCTCGCCGGCACACAGCCGATCAACTTCGTGGATGCGTTTGCTCCGCCGGCGTTCTTGGCGTCAGGAAACAATGATCGGACCGTCGATCCCGGGAACACGATTCGGCTAACCGAACGCATAAGAAGCGTTGGCGGTGAAGCGGAAACGAAGCTCTACGACCGTGTAAACCACCGCACGGTGATCGGCGCGTTTGCGCGTCCGTTGCGGTTCCTCGCGCCGGTTCTCGACGACGTCGCGGGTTTTGCGCAGAAGCATACCGGTCAACAAGTGCTTCCCGGCAGGCCGGCGGAGCAGGAAAGGAGCACATGACCGCAGCGATCTTCGTTCTGGCATTGGCGGTTTGCCTTTCGGTGACGATGATCGGCGCCTGGCTTATTGCGCTTCGCACAAGCCGGTCGGGCTGGATCGACGCGATCTGGTCCTTCGCCACCGGGGCGTTCGGCGCGGCAGCGGCCGTGATACCACTTGCCGACTCGCAAATCTCGATGCGGCAGGTGATTGTGGCGATCCTGGGGTTGCTCTGGTCCCTACGGCTTGGCCTCCACATCTCGATACGCACAGCTCGTAGCGGCGACGATCCACGCTATAAGCTGTTGCGCGAGGAGTGGGGTGGTTCGTTCAAACTTCGCCTGTTCTGGTTTCTTCAGATCCAGGCATTAGCGGCCTTGGCGCTTGCCCTGTCGATCATGCTCGCAGCTCATAATCCCGCGCAGGGCCTCGGCATCGCCGACTGGACCGGTTTCGCCGTGCTGATCGTTGCGGTCGCCGGCGAGACGATTGCCGACCATCAGCTTTCAGCATTTCGTTCCGATCCGGCCAACAAGGGCAAGGTTTGCGACGTAGGGCTTTGGGGGATTTCACGCCATCCGAATTATTTCTTCGAATGGTTAGGCTGGCTCGCTTACGCCATCATCGCGATCGATCTGACCGGCGGCTATGCTTGGGGATGGCTGGCTTTGGCCGGACCGTTGTTGATGTACTGGCTGCTTGCCCACGCTTCCGGCATTCCGCCGCTCGAAGCGCACATGCTGCGCTCGCGCGGAAGGTTATTTCGCCAGTATCAGCAACGCGTCAACGCGTTCTGGCCCGGTCCGCAGCGCGCCGCGAACGCGAGCAACGATGGAGACATTCGATGAGTCTGATTTCCTCAGCGATCCGCGCGGCCGAGCGCGCGCCGCTTCCCGACCCGTTGGCGCGAATAGGCATCCAATTCCTGGTCGGGCGCACGAAGCGGAAGCTGGACGCAGCATCCGGCCGGGAGGAAAGCGACTTCGCCCGTGCCATGAGCGAGCACCCGATCGCCGAACATGCGGACGCCGCCAACGAGCAGCACTATGAACTGCCGCCCGAATTCTTCGCCCTCACGCTAGGCCCGCATCGCAAATATTCCTGCTGTCTTTATCCAACGGGTGAGGAGACCCTGGCCGATGCCGAGCGACTGGCGCTGGAGGAGACGGTCGCGCACGCCGATCTTGTCGACGGCCAATCGATCCTGGAACTCGGCTGCGGTTGGGGATCGCTAACGCTTTTCATGGCGGAGCGTTTTCCGCGTTCGACCATCACGGTTGTGTCAAACTCGAAGCCGCAACGGCTCCATATCGAAGCGGAGGCCGCCGCACGTGGTCTTGCCAATGTCCACGTCATCACGGCGGATATGAATGCCTTCAAACCGCATCGCAGATACGACAGGATCGTCTCGGTCGAGATGTTCGAGCATATGTCGAACTGGAAGGGGTTGCTCGAACGCATAAGGACATGGCTCGAGCCCGAGAAAGGCCGACTGTTCATTCACGTCTTCAGCCACAAGCACAGTCCCTATCGGTTCGATCACAAGAACGAGGCTGACTGGATCGCCCAGCACTTCTTCACCGGCGGCATCATGCCGAGCCACGGCCTGCTGAGGCATTTTTCGGATCGCTTCGCGGTTGAGCGCGACTGGCGCTGGAGCGGGCTTCACTACCAGAAGACAGCGATGGACTGGCTGGCGCGCTTCGACGCGAACCGCCTCCGGATCGATCGCATCCTGCACGAAGTCTATGGCGCCGATGCCGCGCTTTGGCGCCAGCGCTGGCGCCTTTTCTATCTGGCAACGGCGGGGCTCTTTGGGCACGCTGGCGGCGAGGAATGGGGTGTCAGCCACTATCTCTTGCGACCGGCGTAAGAGGCATGGTGACGTTCGGTCTGGTTCAAAACGCCTGGGATCGAGTTGCGGCCTATGCCGCTCATGACGACCCGATGGTTGCGGCCTCCAATCTGATCGCGCTGGTCGTCGCGTCCAACCAGCCGTTTTATCCGCTCTATGTCTATTGGACTGTCAGCGATTGTATTTGGCCAACCCTTTTCACGTTCCTGTCGACACCATTCTTCCTCGCCGTGCCGGCCATTGCCAGACGATATCCGATGGGAGGCCGAGCGCTTTTACCCGTTGCCGGCATGGCCAACACGATCTTGAGCGCGAAAGTATTCGGGCAGGCCTCGGGCGTGGAGATTTTTCTGATCCCTTGCGCTCTGATCGCGGCGACGTTTTTCAGGGCTTCGGAGAGGATCGCCGCCTTCATTCTGATTGGTGCGGCTTTGCTAGTCTATCTCGGGCTTGACGGCGCATATGGCGCGCCGGTTCATGCCTACACCGCTTCCGAATACCAGGCATTTTTCCGGTTGAATGCCATGAGCGCCGGAACGCTCACCGTCTTCGTCGGGCTCATGGCGTCAGGTTTGATAAGCCAGCTCAAGACGCGGACGTGAAAGCGCGCGTGATCAGAAAGCCGGCCGTCGCCGCAACCGCGGTCAGGAACGTTCCCCAGCAGAGATCAGCGATCGTCACGATGACCGGCCAATTCTTGAGTGTCGCCTGGTTGGTCAGGTCGTAAGTCGCATAGGCGAACAGGCCAAGGAACGCGCCGTACGATGTGGCTGTCGTCCAGCGGTCGATGGCCAAGGCTGGTACGATGGCGAAAACGACGATGCCGGCAATGTAGATGAAATAAAACAGCATCGCCGGGGCCAGCCTGAAGCTTTCCACCAGCATTTCACCCATCAGGGGACGATAGAGCCGTTGCGCGGCGACGGTCAGCCAGATCGCGTCGATTGCGAGAAAAACCAGACCGGTTGCGACATAGGCAATGCCATAAGTTTTCAAGACCTGACCTTTCTTTGCTCTGCAGTGCCAAGTTCTACGCAGTCACGGCATAATTGGACCACTTGACTCCGTTCGTTACGGCAATCTCTGCCCGCGACCAAGAGCCCGCATGACGGCATGTGATCCGAACAGCGAACGCCTGCGTAATCACTTGAACAAAGGTGCGAATCTTCGGGAGCTTATGCCGTGATATTGCGTACCGCATTATTCTGCGTGTTTTCGATTGTTGGATGTACCGCACTGGTCGCCCAGGAGCGTAGTCCTGATGGTGTGTGGTTGCGTGACGACGGCAATGCCCGCGTCAGAATAGCGCCGTGTGGCTCGAAGCTTTGCGCCACCAATCTGTGGATCAAGGACACGAGCAAGGGCGAGGAAGTCGGCGACCGCCTCATCATGTCGCTCGAACGGACATCCGATAGCCAATTAAAGGGCACCGCATACGATTCGAAGCGAAAGAAGACGTATCGCATCACCGTCATCATTAGCGCGAAAGGTTTAACGACGCGCGGGTGTATTCTCGGAGGCCTGCTCTGCCGGGAGGTCAATTGGACCCCTGCAGGCAGAGAATGAAGATCGCTGATTGCCTTTCCGCATCGAGAATTCCGAAACATAAAACCGCTGACCTTCAGATCGGTTTATAATGGGGGTCCGGTACCGGCAGCAGGCCACACTGACGGAGAGATCAGCGCGTCCCCGACGAACGAAATTCACTCTCGCCAAATTGGCCTAGCGCTGAACAATCCAAAAGGCCGATCGGAACGTAATGCATATATCTTGAGCCATAGAACCAGAGGCTACAATGAAAATGCGTTTGGCGATGTTCATCATTTCGATCTTCGGCATGCTAGTAACTGTAGCGCTCGCAGCCGAGCCAAATATCGCAAAGGTCCCGTCAAGCCACTATAGCGGCACATGGTTGGAGATTGCTCGAAGGCCGATGTGGATTACCGACGGCTGCGTTGCCGGCTTCACAAGCTATCGCACAGGCAATAGCCCCAAAGAGATCGAGGTCCTCGACGGATGCCACGAAGGTACGCCTTCCGGCAGACTCAAGACGGTGAGGGGCAAGGGTCATCTCCTGGACGCCGACACCAATCGCGCCAAGCTTCGGGTACGATACCCTCTGTTCATTACTTACAACTATTGGGTCTTGTACAAATCACCAGACAAGAGCTGGTTTATCAGCGCAGATCCTCGACTCAAAAATCTTTGGATTTACGCGCGGCATCCTCCGACTAGCCATCAGCTATCAATCATGGTTCGAAAGGCGCGTTCGCTCGGCTATGACGTGAGCAAATTGGAATTTCCCCCCGCCAAGTGAGAAGCGCGCGTAGAAGGTATCGCGCTGCTTCTACGGACCATATCAATGGCGGACCAAAACCAGGCTATTGGACGGCGAAAAAATAGGTCACTTGGCGCAGCATTCGAGTGAGGTCGGGAGCGCATAATCCCCATAGACTGTCACGCTTGCGCTGTTGGCGATTTCGTGAGGGTTTTCAGTCCGACTTTCGCGCGCCGCTGACTGGATCAGTTCGCGAACCAGATGATAGGGATCAACCACATATGACGTGGAGCGGGAGTGCGCATTGGAGTACCGAGAAATGTCGATGCAAAGCGCAATCCGTCCTCACACGCCAAGTTCATCGAGCGTTGATAGCGATGTAATGTTTTAATCGAGTTCGGCAATCTGGTTCATATTCGTCGCAAATTCGATGAAATCCTTTAATCTGCCGATTTTAATGACAGGTGTGAAACTCCTGCTTTCTACGACATCGCGTATACTTCACTAAGCGGTACCACGCTGGCAAGTTCGTTAGCTCAATTCTATCGTGCGAGGTCACCACCTTCTCCGCCAATGGGTGCGCGAATCAGGGCATCGGATCGGGCGCGCAGCAGGTAGATGAGGATTTCGAGATCATTTAGAATATCGACCGGATCGCGCTCAAGTGCAGCCCGAAGCGCTTCTTTCAGCCACACGCTCATTCCCGGATGGGCCAGAATCCAAGCAATTCGAGCATCGGTTTCTTTCAAGCTAGCGTCATACCAAGACATCGATTTTACTCCTAGCGCGAGCAAGCATCTTCCACGGCTCCAACAGCCGGTTTGCGATCGGTTCCTGGTCGGTCGCACCGATCACGGATTGCATTCCGGGCAATGGCCAGGATCCGCATGGGTGCGCCCGTCGGGGCGGGGACGCATCTCGCGAAACTCGCAAGCGACGCAACCAAAGATCTGATGACGAACCATGATGCTCGGGGCGCCGCACCATTCGCAGGGAAGCCCCGTCTCTACGTCGATTTGCCCGTAACCCGGGGCGCCGCAGGCCGGACACCGGGTCGCCAGCCGATCGCAAAGCGCACGTGCCAGGCGGGCAATGCTCGCCATACGCGTCGGATTCATGTGGGCGCGCATATCTGTCTGAACGAGCGCGCGGTTGTCGCGCGATAGCGGGGCCGAAGTTGCGAGTGCGCTTTCAAGCGCTTCAGCGGTGCGCAGCCCTTTGTGAATGAGAGCGCCGCGATCGTCGGGTTCATGAGGTCGTACGATCACGGCGTGATTGGGAAACCGGATATGGTCGAGAAACGCCCCGAGATCGCCGATCTCGGCCGCGATGGCGTGCTCGTAGACCGGAGCATCATCGATCAGATGCTCGCTGACGACGATGCCGCGCTCGTCGTCCACGAGAACCATCAACTCGACCCCGCCGGGGACGAACGGCACATGCGGATGCGGACCGTAGCTGCCTTCGCTGGCGATGCCGATCGACAGACCCGTCGCCGCCATCCCAAGCCGCGCCTTGGCGATGGCCGCCTCTCGAATGGTGCCGGCTCGCGCGATCTCGCCTGTGAAGGTGCCTAGCGTGTCGGTGTCAATCGCAGACGGGATCTCAACAGTAAGTTCTAGTTGCTCTTGGAAAGCCGGCACGATTGCCGCTTCTTTGCCATGCATGGTGGCCAGCACGGCGCGCAGGCCGGCATAAGGACCGGACAGCGGACACCCAACCGTGGCTCGCGAATGACCGTCGTTGCTCAAAAATAGCCCTCCCGTTTCTGCTGCTCGAGCGAGACGGCCGCGACGTTCGGAGGTTTCGGCGCGTAGGGTCTCAAGCAAGACGGCGGCGATGGTTTCTGCTTCGGAAGACTGCGCCGCCGTTACCGGCCAGCATCCGAGAGTACGAAAGCGCACCTTCTCCGGCAGTGCGGTTTCGCTTGGCTTCCAACGCATGCGGGCCGGATCGTCGACGACGATCCGCATTCCCGCTCGGGTGACGACCTTGCGCTTATGCGCGATATAGAGGGGCGCGAATTCGATCTCGCGCATCAGGATGTAGGTCCATAGGTCCAGCTCGGTCCAATTGGACTGCGGGAAAGCGCGGATAGTCTCGCCGGGCTTCAGCCGCCAATTGAAGCAGCGCCAGAACTCCGTACGCTGCATGCGAGGCTTCCAGGCATGGCTGGTGCTCCGCACCGAAACGATGCGCTCCTTGGCGCGGGTTGCCTCTTCGTCAGGTCGGGCGCCGCCGAAGATGATGTCATAACCACCGACGGTCAGTGCCTGCCTGAGCGCATCGGTGCGCATGATGGTGGTGTAGAGATCGCCATGGTCGAACGGATTGATAGACTGTGTCCGTCTGTGTTGGTTGACGTGAACGATCAGCCGAAAGCCATGGCAGTCCGCGAAAGCGTCGCGAAAGGCGAGAACTTCAGCGAACTCCCATGTCGAGTCGATGTGCAAGAGCGGGATTGGCGGCCGCGAAGGGAAGAAGGCGCGCCGCACGAGAGGGGCAAGGACGGTCGAGTCCTTGCCGCCCGAGAACAGCACCACGGGGTTGCGCGCCTCCGACAACCCATCGCGCAAGACATGGATCGCCTCTGACTCCAAGGCCGCTATATGGGCGGGCAACCCGTTCATGCGACCACCATCGTCCGTTCCGGTTCAAAGTGCCCTTGGGCAAAAGCTTCCCAGCCAAGATTGCCTGCGTACCGCCAAGCCGGGCGGCCCTGGTCGTCGAGGACAACAAGATAGAGCCATTTGTTGTCGAACAGCGCCCGCAGTTGGTCGTGACGTTTGAGGATCGTGCTAATTGCCTCGCGCGGCGCCTCGATGAACACGGTCAGGCGCAGGGGTTCATGCACTAGCCGTTCTCCGTCGTGAACCGATTGCCAGGGCAGCCCGGCGCGCAGGAGCCCGCCATTCCCTTCGACCACGCCGATGCCGGCGGTGACGTTGTGCAGGAGCTTGTTGCCGGCTCCGAACACCGTTGGCGCGACAGTCGATCCGTAATACTGAAGGCTGATCCAGCTCGCGACCACGACTGGCGCTGTCAAGATCAGCTCCAGAACGCTAAACTGGTCATCCCGTTGCCAGTCATAGTCGTGCAGAAATGCACGTCCTTTGAGGTCGCGACGCGCAGTCCGATGGCGCGGCGCGGCGATGAAGGCCTGGCAACCGGCAAGCGCCCATTCCGGACGGACTTCGGCCCAGTCGCGGGCGCGGTGGAGGATGTCCCGTGCTTCCGACGCCCGGGGCAACCGCAAAGCGCGTTCGCTCCGCGCCAGCGCGCCGGCCATCGCAAGCCAGGTTTTTACCTTTTTGACGCTCTCCTTGTGTAGCGCTGGTGGAGAGTCCTCTCGGTAGATCGTCACCCGATCAGTGGTGGTGTCGTGCAGCGCTCCGATGAACAGCGTGTCGTCCGGGATGGTTATGCCACGCTCTGCGAGGCCGGCGCGCACCGCACGGTCATTGAGGAGCGTAGCGAGTAGCTGCGCATTCACCTCGCCCGAATAGCCGCCACAGGCGCCGCAATGGAGTGCGCTGGCATGAGGATTATTTATGACGTTGGCGCCATGGCCAGCGATAAGGACAAGCGGTGCAAAACGTTCGGTCAGCGACATCGCCTTCAGCACGCTTTCGGCCATGCCGATGCGAGCCTCAGGATCGAGCGCTGGTTCGAAAATTGGCGCCGGGTCCTCCGGCGTCCTGTTGCCGGCGCGTCCCAAACCATCGCGCACCAACTTGCCGACATAGATTGGCCCGGCCGCCTCGACGAAAGCGAATGAAGAGACGGCGGCGAGCTTAAAGCGCCCCCAGGCGCGCTTGGCACGCGCCAGGAGCCGAGCTGCTTGGTCCCGAGTCTCGACATTCTGTGAATGCCCGCCCGAGCATGTTCGTACTTGCGGTGCAATAAGCACAGGCAAGCGTGCCTCCGCGACATCCGACGCGAAGCGCCGATGCAAAATGCCGATGCCGAAAAACCCGGCGAAACCCAGTGTCTCGATGCAGGGGTCGAGGCTTTCCAATGCCCGGCGGAACACCTCAGAGCGAACGTCGATGCAGAAGGCCATCTGCAATGCTGGACGCGCTTGCAATCTAGACGGAGCTGGCGATTCGAGGAGCTTGCCCAGCTGCCGCTGCGCCGCGCGCTCGCTCGCCTCCTGCAAGATTGCATCGATTGCATCGTCCGGCGCCGGCTTGATCGGCGCGGCGTAAGCGCAAAGCGCCTCTTTCCATTGGCAAGCGATGCGAAGCTTGTGTTGTTCAAACAGTGCTTGTTCCCAGACGAGACGAATCGTCAGAAGATCGGTGATCGTCTTGTCCGACCCGCCCGAGAGTTCGGCTTGCCAGAGCTTGTAGCGGGCGAACTGCGCCCAGCCGCCAAGGCTCATCAGCAGCCGGTGCAAATAACTCTCGAGCGCCGCGTCGTCGAGGCCGAGCCTTTGAATCGACTGCGTCAGCGCATCCTCAGTGCGTTCTGGGGCTTGCGCCACATGCATGGCAAAGCCCTTCAGACCGAGTATTTCTGGGGTGAGATCGTGTGAGGCGGCCGAGCGCCACGCAGCATAGGCGCAGCCGCCCTGAGGCGCCGTCCACAAGGCTTGGCCCGCATCGAAATAGCCGGCCGCCCATTGCCCGAAGCGCTCGGCGATCACGCCGGTCCAGTCTATACCCGAGGCTTCAGCCGCGAGTTCTGCCATCGTCGGAAGCATAACGGGGGTCGGTGCGCTCGCTTCAATGGCTGACTTCAATGAAGCAAGGGTCTTTGGCCGCCAGGTCTCCGGTGCAGCTTCAAAGGCTGCCGCCAGATCCGCTTCGTCGATTTCGCCCGTATGAATTCGCTCGGCGTACCAGGCCCGCGGCATTGTGAGTGCGGCTCCCGCGACCCGTCTTAGGCGGGCGGCCGCTGTCGATAGAGGCTCATGGATTTGTCCTAGGAATGGGTTGACCGCAACGCTTGAA
The DNA here is from genome assembly GCF_052115345.1 of Mesorhizobium sp. 2RAF21. NCBI lineage: Bacteria > Pseudomonadati > Pseudomonadota > Alphaproteobacteria > Hyphomicrobiales > Phyllobacteriaceae > Mesorhizobium > Mesorhizobium sp. 2RAF21. Next base: position 21,483 of record NZ_JBFRGM010000026.1, read on the forward strand.
GCCAGGGGCCAAAGCGGCGGGATGGCGAGCGCCGCCCTTTCGGCCACGGCAAGAATTGCTGCGACGTCGAGGGGTGGGGTGTTAGTCTTGATCATTGGCATTTGCTTGTTCCTTAGTGTCCGGCCGTCACGACGCCTTGCGGACGGACCAGCCGCCGAGCATCCGATCGATTGTTGCGTTGATGTAGAGGCCGTTCGAGAGGTGAACGCGAAGACCGGCCGCGGCTGGGTGATGGGCCCAGAGCGGGAACAGAGCTTGCGCTACAGCCACCGTTCCAAAGGACAGGATCGCCAGCACCATGAGCGTCCATTCAAGACGTCCCGGCGCAAGCGGTGCGGGAAGCACGCTTGCGGTTAGCCACTCGGCCAAGGTCTGCAGCGCGAAGTAGCCGACCGCCGCCGCGACTGAGTACAGGGCCGTCTTACGTGTTAGAACCCGCGGCGCGGCGTCTGCCAGCCCCTGCGCCAGCAGATAGGCGACGCCAAAAATCAGGATTGCACCCAGCGCCAGAGATTGCGGCGACTTATGGTGAAACCCAAACATCGTACCGAAGACTGCGCCGATCGCGGCATAGATCGCGATCGCCGCGAGGAAGGCCCACCCGACTGCCGCACCGTCGGGGATCGCCACCGGCCCTGGTCGCTGGATCGCGGCGACCTGCTCGACCGCACCGCCCGAGGCGAGGAAAGCGTGAGCTTTGTAAAACGAATGAGCCACGATATGCAGCAAGGCCAGCGAAAACAGTCCCAATCCGCATTGCAAAGTCATGAAGCCCATCTGTGCCACCGTCGACCAGGCGAGTGAGGTTTTGACCGCCGGCTGCGTCAGCATCACAAGCGCCCCGAAGAGCGCCGTGAAACCACCAAGCATCGCCAACGCGGCCAGCGTTCCGGGCGACAGCAACATCACGTCCGCGAAGCGAATGAGCAGGAAACCGCCGCCATTGATGACACCGGCATGCAGCAGGGCCGACACTGGCGTCGGCGCCTCCATCACCTCGGTAAGCCAGCCATGGGTCGGAAACTGCGCCGACTTCAGCAAGGCCGCCAGTGCAATCAAAACTGTTGCAAAAACAGCCAGCGACGAACCATCGCCTCCTCTCGCGGCGGCGTTGATCGCCGCTATATCGGTTGTGCCATAGGCGAATGAGAGGAGAATGGCGCCGGTGATCAGGCTCACCGCCCCGAGCCGGGTAAAAATGAGTTTCTTGCGCGCGGCGCGCCGCGCAGCGACCCGATCTGGATAGTAGAGCAACAGCCTGTGCAGGCAGAGACTGGTCGCGATCCACCCCGACACAAGCTGGGCGAGATTGCCCGCCTGAACGAGCAGCAGCACGGCGGCAAGAGTGGCGCACAGCCAGCCTGTGAACGCGCTCGCGCGCGCCTCACCATCGAGATAGGTCCGTGCATAGCGCACAACGATCCAGCCAACGAACGCAACGAGCAGCAGCATCGGGGCGCTGACGGCGTCCAGGCGCACTGACAAGCCGATCCCGGCCATCCCGATGAGCGGACTTTCGCCCGGACCGCTAAGGATAAGAATACCGAGCGAGCCAAATGCGGACGCCAACGCCAGAAGCGCAGCGATCTCGGCAAGGCAGGACGCTAGTCGAAAGCGGCGTCCTGGCGAAGCGAAGGAGACGAGAGTGGAAACGGCAAGAGCTAACGGTGCAATGAGCGGAACCAGATAATACGGCAAGGAAGTCCCCAATGAATGTTGTCATCGCGAATGGGGTATCAGCCGCAATGCGGCGAATAAAATGCATTGTTTGCGGGATATCGTTCGCTATAATCGAACGTCATGAGCACGTTCAATTACAACCATCTGCGGTACTTTTGGGCAGTCGCACATGACGGGAATCTCACACGCACGGCAGAGCGACTGAACCTCACGCAATCAGCATTGTCGGTGCAAATTCGCAAACTCGAAGCGCGATTTGGCCATGCTTTGTTCGAACGGCGCGGTCGACAGCTTCATCTGACAGAAGCTGGACGGATCGCGCTGGACCACGCCGATGCGATTTTCGCTGCGGGCGAAGAATTGATCGGCACTTTGCGTAACACCGGCGAGGTGCGGCGCGTTCTCAGGGTTGGCGCGCTGGCTACGCTTTCTCGCAATTTCCAAATGGCGTTTTTGAAACCCTTAATAGGGCGAGACGATATTGAGTTTGTTTTGCGGTCAGGCAGCAGCAGCGAGCTTCTTCAATCGCTCGAAGCGCTCAGTCTTGATGTTGTGCTTGTTAATCAGGCGCCTGCACGCGATGAACTAACACGCTTTGTCGCTCATCGCCTCACTGAACAGCCTGTGAGCTTGATAGGAACAAGAGCTCGGCTTGGCAAAATTAGGAAAGACGACTTAGCCGAGAGGCTAAACTCACATCCGATCATCCTGCCGACGATGGATAGCAGCGTAAAGATCGGCTTTGATGCGCTTGTAACTCGTCTGGGCATCCGTCCGCAAATCGTGGCAGAGGTAGAGGATATGGCAATGATGCGGCTTTTGGCGCGCGAAGATATCGGCCTTGCCGTGCTTCCGCCGATCGTCGTGAAGGACGAGCTGGAATCTGGTGTTCTGGTCGAGGCCGACAGGTTGCCAGGCATAGCCGAAACCTTTTATGCCGTGACGATTGCGAGAAAATTTCCAAATCCGGTACTTGGGTTGTTGTTGGAAGGAAATTTGCTGACGCGTTAGGCCATACGGTCTCTCCAATGGCCCCAATTCGAGCATACACTACGATTGTCCTTTCGATACTGCTTTAGCACTGCAATCAGGCTGAAACTCCAGCGCAACGGGCGGTGTTGGCGATATGCATGGCGACGGCCTCGGCGGCGCGCCCGGCATCGCCGTCGCGGAGCGCCGTGACGATCAGGCGGTGCTCGGCGATCGAACTGCGCATGCGCGCCGGGTCAGTGACCGCGATCGGCTGCATCTGCGTGGAATGGATGCGGTCGCGATTGGCGTCGTAGAGATCGACCAGCATCCGGTTGGGGCAGGCAGACACGATGATGCCGTGGAACTCGAAATCGGCCTCGGCGTTGCCGAGCAGGTCGCCGGCGGCCCAGGCCCGTTCCATCTGGTCGGTCAGGCGCGTCAGTTCCTCGATCTGGCCCGCCGTGACGGCCGCTGCGCCGAGCCGGACGATCTGGCTTTCCAGCATGATGCGCGTCTCGAAGACGTCCTTCACCGAATAGTCCCCATGGCGCCACGCCGTCATGGTGCGCCCGTTGGGCGAAACCTCGGCGACGAACGTTCCGCGCCCCGGTTGGGTGACGATGAGGCCGATAGCCTCGAGCGTCAGGAGAGCTTCGCGCAACGAAGCGCGGCTGAGCTTCAGCGTCACCGCCAGTTCGCGCTGCGAGGGAATCTGCTGGCCGGGCGCCAGGCTGCCGTCCAGGATCATGGCCTGAATCTGCTTGGCCGCGGCATGGGTGACGGGGGTTCGGTTCAGCACGGTCTGCTCGCCTTCCTGTTCTTGGGCCCCGGTTTCTAGGGTCCTGTATCATAGGACCCGGGCCGTCCCGCCTCGACGCCGATCGGCACGGATCGCGTCATGGTTGCGATCATGCCGATCGGCCTGGACGATGCCTATCCGTTCCGTCCTCGATCGCACGGCTTGCAACGACAGCCGATTCGTGATTGCATCGTAACTGGTCAGACCGGTCTAACCAGTTTTCTTACGGGAGGGAATCAAATGCAAGTCACAACTTTGCTGCGTCGGTTGCGCTGGGCGGGAGCGGCGGCGCTTGTGGTTTTCGGCGCATCGGCGCAGGGCGCCGAACTCAACGTCGGCGCCAATGTCGGCAACGTGCCGTGGGAATTCCAGGATGCCAGCGGCAAGATCGTCGGCTTCGAAGTCGATTTGATGACCGAAGTCGGCAAGCGCCTCGGCTCGGAGGTCAAGTTCGTCAACATACCGTTCGCCGGACTGTTCGCGGCCGTGCAGTCGGGCCAGATCGACGCGGCGGTGTCGTCGATCACCATTACGCCCAAGCGGCTGGAATCGGTCAGCTTCGCGCAGCCCTACTACGACAGCGACCAGTCGCTGACGGTCAAGGCCGACAGCGGTATCACCGGCCTGTCGGGCATGGCCGGCAAGACGGTCGGTGTCGATACCGGCTCGACCGGCGACATCTGGGTCACGGCCCATATGGCGGAAACCAAGATAGCCAGCGTCAGCAAGTACGAGGGCTTGCAGCCGGCCATGCTCGACCTCTCCGCCGGCCGCATCGACGGCTACATTTCCGACATTCCGGCGCTGCTCTACTACGTGAAGGACAAGCCGCAGTTCAAGGTGGTGGAGCGCATCAAGACGGGCGAGCAGTATTCGGTCATGTTCGCCAAGGACGCGCCGCTGGCCGCAAAGGTGAACGACGCCATCAGCGCCATGAAGAAGGACGGCACGATGGCTTCGATCTACAAGACCTGGTTTGGCGCCGACCCCGAGAGCGGACTGGCGACCGTCACCGTCATGGACATGCCGAAGCCCTGATCATCGTGGCCGTGCAGGCGCGCGCCCCGCGCGCCGGGCACGGCACGCCGGAGCGCGCGCCCGCATGTCCGTCTTCGACACCTTCCTGAACCCCCGCGTCTTCGTGGAGACGCTGCCGCTCATCCTGAGCGGCCTGGCCACCACGCTGACGCTCGGCTTCACTTGTATCGTCATCGGCTTCCTCGCCGGCATCGCCGTCGCCATCTGCCGGCTCTATGCGTCGAGCCCGGTGCGGTGGGCGACCATCGCCTTCATCGACGTCTTCCGCTCGCTGCCGGTGCTGGTGCTCCTGTTCGTCATCTACTACGCCCTGCCCTTCGCCGGCATCCGGCTGTCGTCGTTCATGGCGGCGGCCAGCGCCATCTCGCTGGTGTCGGCCGCCTACTCGGCCGAGATCATCCGCGCCGGCATCGAGGCGGTGCCGCGCGGCCAGTTCGAGGCGGCGCGGGCGCTCGGGCTGCATTTCGTCCTGACGCTGCGCAAGGTGGTGCTGCCGCAGGCGATCCGCACCGTGCTGCCGCCGCTGACCTCCAACGCCATCAACGTGATGAAGGACACCGCGCTGGCCTCGGTCGTGGCAATGCCGGACCTGCTCAAGCAGGCCAACCAGGCGCAGGCGCTCGCCGCCAATCCAACCCCGCTGATCGCCGCCGCGGCGATCTATCTTCTCATACTGCTGCCGCTCGTCCGTCTCGTCGGCGTGCTGGAGCACAAGCTTTCAAGGACCCGCCATGCCGCTTGACCTCGACCACGTCCGCAACCAGTTCCCGGCGCTCGACGGCGACTGGGCCTTTTTCGACAATGCCGGCGGCTCGCAGGTCCTCAGGCCGGTGGCCGAGCGCATCTCCGATTACCTGTTGACCACCAGCGTGCAGACCGGGGCCAGCTACGAGACGTCCAGGCACGCCACCGAGCGGCTGGCCGAGGCGCGCGCGCGCCTCGCGCTGCTGTTCAACGCGCGCCGCGCCGAAGAGGTGGTTTTCGGTGCCTCGACGACCATGCTGCTCAAGCTTCTTGCCACGGCCATGGCCGGCAGCCTGGCGCCCGGCGACGAGATCGTCGTGACCGAGTTCGACCACGAATCGAACATCGGCCCGTGGGTCGGCCTGCGCGAGCGCGGCGTCGTGGTGAAATTCTGGCCGCTGAACAAGCAAACGCTGCAGCCAGATCTCGCCGACCTGGAGGCGCTGATGGGGCCGCGCACCAAACTGGTCTGCGTGACCCACGCTTCCAACATCTTGGGCACAATCAACCCGATCCGCGAGATCGCCGATCTGGTCCATCGGTACGGCGCGCGCATCTGCGTCGATGGCGTGGCATACGCCCCCCACCGGGCGATCGACGTGCAGGCGGTCGATTGCGATTACTACGTCTTTTCGCTCTACAAGACCTACGGGCCGCACCTGGCGGTGCTGTACGGCAAGTACGACCACCTGCTCGAGCTCGACGGCCTCTACCACTACTTCTACGGCCGCGACAAAGTGCCGATGAAGCTGGAACCGGGCAACCCGGCTTATGAGCTTGCCTGGGGCAGCGCGGCCATCGTCGACTATCTGGAAGAGCTGGGTGGGACATCAGGACGGGCATCGGTGGAGGCGGCCTTCCAGGCCGTCACCCAACAGGAGATGGCGCTGGCCGAGCACCTGCTCGCCTATTTGCGCGGCCGCAACACCGTCCGCATCCTCGGCGACAGCCGTTCCGACGGCACGGTGCGCGTGCCGACCATCTCCTTCCTCCTCGAAGGCGCAGACCCACTTGCCCTGATCGCCGCGACCGATGCAGGCCACATCGGCATCCGCCACGGCGACTTCCATTCGCGGCGGCTGGTGGAGTCGCTTGGCCTGCCGGCGCAGAACATCGTGCGCGCTTCGCTCGTCCACTATAACACGCTTGGAGAGGTGGACCGTTTCATCGACGTGCTGGACCGGGCTACTTAGGCCACCTGCTACGACCCGATGCGCCCACACGTTCTCCTCGGCAATCTGTATCGCAGCAGCCGTTATCTTTTCGCTTCGGTCAACTAAGTCCTGACCCCCGGATGAACCCTTACACACTTGGCGCGAAGGCTTATAAGGCGTTCTGGAGCTACTCGCGCCATTTATGCCAGCAACAATCTTTCGCGACGGACTGGAAATCACGCCGGAAACCTGCACAAAAGCCAACAAAGATGGGCCAGACGGAAAACCACCGGACAACTGCGACTCTAATCTTAAGGTGAAGCTGGACTACGCCAAATCGCCAATTGCTGGCTGCATAAAACACGGTCTCCGACCAGAACCTCGACCCCGTCGGGGCAGATCCATTCGAGCCCGCCGTAGTTGAACGCGAAGGTCAGTCCGTCTCTGCGTCTCAGTCGCACGTGATCCGGCAGGGAACAGGTATCTAAGGCAGCGGACGTCGCGACCGCGGACAGGACGGACTGCGTCAACTCCGCATCCGGCCAACAAGCCAGCATATAGGACCGGCCGTTCGAGACGAGCGCCGGCAAGCCGTCATCAAATCGAGCGATGATCTCACCTTTTGCTTCCAGATGATCGCGCCAGCGAATAGCGTGGCCGCTGACCGCGCCGGAGACGCGATGGCGCACGTTCGGGCGCAGGGACGAAGCCTCGATTGCCCGGGTGCCGGTGAGGTCTGCCAGCGGTCCCGGAGGAAGGTTGTCGGGGATGGCAAAGCTTGAAGTTCGCGATCCCGTCCGCGGGCCGAAAAGCAGAATTCCCGAAGCTTTGGAGAAGGCTTCGGTTGCGGCATCCGACACGATCGGCATCGACGGCACGAGTACGAGCGCATAGCCTTGCAGAGATGCGCCCGGCGCCACGAAGTCGATGTCAAGGCCAAGTCTGCGCGCAGCTTCATACCACCGAAAAACCAGTTCGTGATAGCAAAAGTCCCGGCCCTGCGGCTGGATACGCGTCACCCAAGAGGCCTGATAGTCGTAAACGATCGCCACCCGGGCACGCGAGGCCGCACCAAGCTGCCCCACGATTTTCAACTCCCTTGAAACCGTTTCGGCCTCCCGGCCGCCCTGGGACAGTTCGTGCAATCGGGGCAGGTTGAGGCCGGCGTGGTTCTGCTCCTGCCCAAACGGCGCCTGCCGCCAGCGGAAATAACTGACCACTTCCGCGCCGTGCGCAAAGGCCTCCCAGGTCCAGAGGCGGACCATTCCGGGTTTCGGCACCGGGTTCCAAGGCGCCCAGTTCACCGGGCCCGGCTGCTGCTCCATGACCCAAAAGCGATCTTGGCCCACGCCCCGGTACAGGTCGTGATGGAACGGTGCAATGTCCGGATGCGACGTCTCGGCCCACCGTTCGCGCTCTTGTTCGGTAAAGGGAAACCGCTCGACGAAGCCGATCGGGTAGGAATCCCAGGAGGCCAGGTCGAGGTGGCGGCCGAGCTGCCAATGGTCGAATTCATTGAAGAAACCCATGAAGTTGTGCGTGATCCAACGCCCCGGCGAAAGGCGGCGGATGATGTCGCACTGCATTCGGTCGTAGGCGGCAACCTCCTCGGACTTGAACCGCCAGAAGTCCAGTCGTGCCGCCGGATTGGTCTCGGTGACGGCAAGAATGGGCAGCGATACCTCGTCGAAATTCTGGACCTCCATCGACCAGAATACGTTGCCCCAGGCCTCGTTGAGTTGGTCGGTCGTCTGGTAGTGCCGTCGCAACCACTTGCGAAAGGCTTTCAGGTCCTCGGGCCCCCACGAAAGCACGGTATCGTGGCATCCGTATTCGTTGTCGGTCTGCCAGCCGACGAGACCGGGATGCTCGCCGAAATGAGTGGCGATCGCTTCAACAATCGAACGGCTTTCACGCCACCAGCTCTCGGACGAAAACGTGTAGTGCCGGCGCGAACCGAAGCCGCGGACGCGGCCCTGCTCGTCGACAGGCGCAATGTCCGGATATTCGTCCATCAGCCATTTGGGCGGAGTCGCCGTCGGCGTGCCCAGCACGATCTTCAGACCCGCCCCGGCCAGCGTGTCCATGGCGCGCTCTAGCCAGGCAAAATCATACAAGCCGCGTTTCGGCTCGAGCCTGGACCAGGCGAACTCGCCGATGCGTACGTAGGATATGCCAAGATCGTGCATGCGGCGCGCGTCTTCGACCCACCAGGCTTCCGGCCAGTGCTCGGGATAATAGCAGACGCCAAGCATTATCGCGTCAGGTCTCCATTGAGGATAGCCTCGCCGGCGTCGTCGAAAAGATGGCAGGCGGCTGCGGGAATTCCGACCTTGAGCGACGAGCCGATCTTGCTCTTCATCAATCCGTCGGCCTTGACCGTAAGCTCGGTTCCGTCGGCGAGCGTCAGGTAAAACATGGTTTCCGAGCCGAGATACTCGGCCAGGCGCACCTTGCCTTCCAGGCTCACCGAACTCGCCTCATCGATCTTCAGGTGTTCCGGGCGCACGCCGAGCATCGCCGGCTGGCGCGTCGCCGCCGGCGACCCGGCTACATCGAGCGTCAGGCCCACGCCGCCGGGGAGGTCGACGGTCAGCTGCGGCCCCGCCCGCTCCGCCGATACCCTTATGAAATTCATCTTGGGCGAGCCGATGAAGCCGGCCACGAACATGTTTCGCGGCCGGTGGTAGAGCTCCAGGGGTGAGCCCGTCTGCTCGATGCGCCCAGCACTCATAACCACGATCTTGTCAGCCATGGTCATCGCCTCGACCTGGTCGTGCGTGACGTAGATCATCGTGACGCCGAGGTCCTGATGCAGCTTGGTGATCTCGGTTCGCATCTGTACGCGTAACGCGGCGTCGAGATTGGACAGTGGCTCGTCGAAGAGAAACACTTTCGGGTCGCGCACGATGGCGCGACCGATGGCGACGCGCTGCCGCTGCCCGCCCGACAATTGCGACGGCTTGCGCTGCAAAAGCGGCTCAAGTTGCAGCATGGCCGCCGCCCTGGCGGTGCGCCGCTCGATCTCGGCCTTCGGATGGCCCGTCATCCGCAGGCCAAACCCGACATTCTCGGCGACCGTCATGTGCGGGTATAGCGCATATGACTGGAACACCATGGCCACGCCCCGGTCGGACGGTCCGACATTGGTCATGTCGGCACCGCTGATCCGCAGCGCCCCGGACGAAATCTCCTCAAGCCCGGCGATCATGCGCAAGAGCGTCGACTTCCCGCATCCCGAGGGGCCGACGAACACGCAGAATTCCCCGTCGGCAATCTCCAGATCGACGCCCTTGATGACGGCGACGCTGCCGAAATGCTTCTTCACCTCGCTCAGTATGACACCGGCCATGGTTCAGGCTCCTAAACGGGTTCGATTTCGAGGATGACGCCGCTCTCGGGTCTCAGCATCGGTAGCGCCAAGCCGGCATGGCGAAGCGTGTCCAGGCTGAAATCGCTGTCTCCGGCCAGAAGCGCCTGCTGTCCGGAGGACACACGGATGAAGGCAGGCGCTGCGGGATGGACAGCGGCGATGCGCCAGCTCCGGGCTGTCGCCTGAGGCACGGCAACCCGCAACGGCGGTGGCTGTTCCGCCAGCATCGTCGGCCCCTGCGCGACGAAAAGCGCGATCCGGTCCGGCATTGCCGCGCCCCAGACATAGCGTCCGTCCACCGGATCGCCGGCGAAGGACGCCCCCGACGCGTGCAGCAGCGGCCGCAGACGCTTGTGAAGCGAGATCCACTGAGCCAACTCGCGGCGCTCATCTGGCGCGAGCGTCAGCGGATCGAGTTCGACGCCGAGATGATAGGCCAGCGCCACGACGGCGCGGAAGGCGAGCGAATGGCGGCGCCCCGTTTGATGGTTCGGCGAGCCGGATATGTGGGCGCCCAGGATCGAGGGCGGGAAGAAGTGCGTGGCGCCGCGTTGAATCTCCAGCCGTTCCAGGGCATCGGTGCAATCCGACGTCCAGATTCGGTGGGTATGTCGCAGCACGCCATAGTTGGCGCGTCCGCCACCCGAGGCGCAGCTCTCGATCTCGACCGCCGGATGGCGCTTGCGCACGCGCTCCATCAGCGCGTGCAACGCGCGCGTCTGGCTTGCCGTCACGGCTCGCCCGTCGACGCCGCCTGCATTGGTCAAGTCGCGGTTCATATCCCATTTGACGTAGGAGATGCGCTGCCCCTCAAGCACCGCGTCGATCCGGTCGAACAGGTAGTCGCTGACGTCCTGGCGCGTTAGGTCGAGCACCAGCTGGTGACGCGAGAGAGGCCGCGGCCTGCCGGCGATCCCCAGCGCCCAATCCGGATGCGCCCGATAGAGGTCGGAATCGGGACTGACCATCTCAGGCTCGAACCACAGGCCGAATTCCATGCCGAGCCCGATGACGTGGTCGATCAGCGGCCCGAGTCCCGAGGGATACTTCCTGTGGTCGACGCTCCAGTCGCCGAGCGAGGATGTGTCGTCGTCGCGTCTGCCGAACCAGCCGTCGTCGAGGACGAAGCGCTCGACGCCAAGCTCGGCCGCAACCTCGGCCTGCGCCTTGAGGGCGTCCAGCCGATGATCGAAATAGGAGCCTTCCCAGGTGTTGAACGTGACGGGACGGGGCCGCGCCGTGACGTCGGGCCAATCCAGTATCGATTTGTCGACGACAGCGCGCAATCTCGAGGCTGCGCCGTCGACCCCTTCGAAGGATGCGGTGAGATATGCCTGCGGGCTATGGTAGCTTTGCCCGGCCTCCAGCAATACTTCGCCCGGCTCGAACAGCTCTCCGCCATGCACGAGGCGACAGCCGTCATCGAGGAGATCGACGGCAAGCTGGTGGTTGCCGCTGGCGCCGACATGGATAGCGTATGTGGTTCGTCCGCTCGTCAGGAAGAGGCCCGGGAACCGGTCGTGCGAGGTGCGTCCGCGCCTACTCTCCTGCATCCACAGGCCGCGGCCGAGAGGCTCGGACGAAAGGCGGAACTCCCGCCCCCACATGCCGGACAAGCTCGTCAGCACCGCCGGGCCGTCGCCCACCGCCATGGTCGCGGCCATGCACCGGTCCAGTGTGTATGTTTCAGTTCCGTGGTTGGTAACGCTTACCGCGGTGGCGACGACGCCGCAGTCGTGGATTGCAAGCTCGAAGGCGACGGCGATCGCGGCAACCCGGTCGCGACCGCGAAGCACCACGCCCATTGTCGTGCGCTCGACCTGCCAGTCCTGGACATTCAGCAGGAAGTCACGGCCGTTGCGGTGCCCGGCCAGCGCCGGCCAGCCGAAGAAGCCAAGGCCGCCGACAGGCAACAGCACCGCGCTCGGCACCGACACGTCCATCCCGTTGATACGGCTCGCGCGCTCGGCGGAAAGAGAAATGTCGTCACCGGGGCACCCGGGGCCAAAATACAAAATCTCGGGCATGCCCTCCTCCTGCAGTGCAATGACAAGCGACAGCCGTTCGTTTCCTATCGAGACGAGGCGTCTCATCCCTTGGTGGCTCCGAGAGTGAGGCCGGCGATGAAATGCCGCTGCATCAGGAAGAACATGGTCACGGGGGGCAGGGCGGCGACGATGGCGCCCGCAGACACGAGATGCCAGGCGGCGACCCATTGACCGTTGAGAGAATAAAGGCCGGCCGTCACGGGCATGGCGTTCTGGCTCTGCACCAGGACGGTTGCCCAAAAATAATCGTTCCACACGAAGGTGAAGATCAGGACCGCAAGCGCGGCGATGGCTGGCCGCATCAATGGCAGCACCACATGCCGAAAGATCTTCCATTCCGATACGCCCTCGACGCGCGCCGATTCGATCAGGGCGAAGGGAAGGCCCTTGATGAAGTTGCGCATGAACAGCGTACAGAAGCCGATCTGGAAGGCGACATGGAACAGGACCAGCCCCAGCGTGGTGTCGTAAAGGCCGATCTTGAGCGTCATGTCGCGGACGGGCACCATCAATATCTGAAAAGGAATGAAATTGCCCGCCACGAAGAGGAAGAAGATCAGAAGGTTGGCCCGGAACTTGTAGACCGCGAGCGCGAAGCCGGTCAGGCAGGAAAGAGCGACGGCGCCGACAACCGTGGGGATGGTGACCTTGAAGGAATTGAGAATGTACCAGCCGATGGGCGAGTCCCTGAAGACGGCGGTGTAGTTCTCCACCCCTGCAAAGCCGGATGGGATGCCAAAATAGTTGCCCGCGGCCAGATCGCCGGCGGGACGAACGGAAGTAACCGCCACTCCGATCAGCGGCAGCAGCCAGACCGCCAGAGCAACCGGAAGACCGACCTGGTAGCCGACCCTTACCCACGGCCGAGCCTTTTGAACGGGTGTCGGAAACATTACGTGTTCCTCTCCTGCCTCAGCATCCGGAAGATGAAAAACGTGATGAAGATCATCATGATGGCAAATAAGACGACCGCTATCGCCGCGCCGTAGCCCATCCGGTAGCCGTATTCCGACAAAGCCTCCTCGTACATGTAGAAGGACAGGACGCGGCTCGAGCCGTAGGGACCGCCGTCCGTCATGATCGACACCAGGTCGAACGAACGCAGCGCGCCGATGACCGTCACCACTACCGCGATGAAAGTGGCTGGCCTGAGTTGAGGGATGACGATGTTCCACAGCATCGACCACCCCTTGGCGCCGTCCATGCGCGCCGCCTCGACCTGCTCCGGATTGATGTTGTTCAAGCCGGTCAGGTAGAGGATCATGCAGTACGCGATCTGCGGCCAGAGACCGGCGGCAATGATGCCAAAGGTGACGAAGCGCTCGTCGCCGAGGATTGCGATCTGCTGGCCGGTTATGTCTTCGATCAACTTGGAAAAGAGACCGAAGTTCGGCGCGTAAAACCACGTGAAGATCAGGCCGACGACCACCTGGCTAATCACGAACGGAAAGAAGAAGAGCGACTTGTAGAGGCGGATACCGGTGACGGTCTGGTTCAGGAAAAGGGCAACGCCGAGACCGACCGGCACGGCAAGAAGATACAAGACCAGCCAAAGGATGTTGTTATAGAGCGACGTGTAGAAGGCGTCGTCACCCAGAAGCTCCCGATAGTTGGCGAAACCGATCCAGGTGGCAGCCGACAATCCGTCCCACTCGTAGAAGCTTATCCAGATCGACCGGAAGATCGGAATTACGACGTATGCCGCAAAGAACAGGAGCCCCGGGGCCAGGAAAAGCCAAGGGGCCAGACGTTTGCGCCAGCCCTTTGCGGCCCCGGCGATTGAATGTTGATATACGCTCATGGCGCCTACCGTTGCGATGCCGGTTGAAAAAGGAGCCGGGCAAGGGAGAGAGATGCCCGGCTCCGCCGATCAGGCGCTATTTGTAGATTTTTTGTCGCGCCTTCTCGAGACGATCCAGGATGGCGTCAATCTTGTCGGGCTTGACCATGAACTCCTGGAAGCCTTCCATTCCGGCCTTTGCCATTTCGGCCGGCGCGTCGCGGTCATAAAACTGCGCCAGACCGTGCGCGTTTGACAGCATGATGAAACCGGCTTCAAGGAACGGATCGCTCGGTTTCGCCGAAGTGTTGTTGACCGGAAGCTGCCCAAGAGTGTCGTTCATTTTTGTCTGAGCGTCCGGCGAGGCCAGGAAGGCCAGGAATTTCCGGGCGTCGTCCTTGTTCTTGGCACCTGAGGGAATATGAAAGGTGTCGGTCGGCGCGTCTTCCGCCATCGGCAGTCCGGCCGTTATCTCGGGGAACTGCAGGAAGCCGATCTGATCTTCTTTCAAGCCGCCGTCCTTCATCGGCGCGACCGCGAAATTGCCCATGAGATACATTGCCGCCTTGCCCTGTACGAATTGCGGGATTGCGTCCTGCCAGTCGAGCGCGGCGTGATTCTCCAGGAAATAGCCCGGCTTCACCAACTCAGCCCACTTCGCGAAGACTGCCTTCACCTTGGGATCGGTGTAGGGCACCTTGCCGGCGGTCAGGTCCATGTGGAACTCATAGCCGTTGACGCGCAGGTCCAGATAGTCGAACCACCCGCCGGTCGGCCACAGAGCCTTGGTGCCTATGGCGAAAGGCGTGATGCCGTCGGCCTTCAGCTTGGCGCATGCCGACATCAGCTCTTCCCAGTTCTTTGGAGGCGTTATGCCTTCTTTGGCAAAGACATCCTTCCGGTAGTAGATGCCCCACTGATAGTAAGTGTAGGGGACGCCCCACTTCTTGCCGTCGACGGTCAAGGCCGACGCGGCGGACTTCAACTGGTCGTCCAGCCCATTGGCGGTCCAGACGTCGGTGACGTCCTCGAACAGCCCGGCCTTGACGAAAGGCGCCATTCGGTTGCCGGCGTACCAGGCCGCGACGTCGGGCGGATCGGCGGTCAGGAAGTTACGGATTGCCGCCTTGTAGCCTTCGTGGTCGAAATTGTTCCATTTCACGGTAACGCCGGGATTGGCTTTTTCGAAATCTGCAATCAACTGCTCCATTGCCTTCTTCGGCGCTGGATCTGACTGGTCCGAATTCAGCACGATCTCGCCGGCGACCGCCGGCGCGCAAGTCATGGCGACGCCGAGCACCAGCCCAGCCAAGCTTTTCAAGCTGTTCATGTTGTTCCTCCCTTGAAGCGGCGACTGTTTCAGACGCCGCCAGCCTCACGCGTCATTTTGGCGACGTAGCGTGAGCGGCTTGAATCTGACCGTGAATGCCGTAAGCTTCTACCGAGTTTTTTGAGCATTCTTCCGGTTTTCTAAGGTAGGCCCGGCGTCGAGATGCGGTCTCCTCAAGACGAAAGCGTTCCGGCGCATCCGGAACTGAATCCGGCACATCCGCTGGTGGTGTTCGGCGATCACAGATTTTGCGCTGGGTCGAGCGATCGTGTGATGCGCATGCCTGGCCCCCACATGCACAGCCAGATCGAATTCAACTTCGTGCTCGACGGCCGTATGACCTACTGGTTCGACGGACGTGAACTGACGGTGTCTGCCGGCCGTCTGGTGCTGTTTTGGGGCATGATCCCGCATCAGGTCATCGAACTCGACGAGCCGACGCATTTTGTCTGCCTCTATGTTCCGATGTCGGTTTTTTTGGGCTTGCCGAGCCTCAGCAGCTTTCGCGAGGCGGTGTTTCGTGGAGCCATGATCGAGGCGCTCGATATCAAAAGCTACGACCATGATATTTTCAGGCGCTGGCGAGACGAGCTCCTTTCGAGGGACACCGCGCTGGAGCAGATCGTGCGCGACGAATTGACAGCCCGTGTTCGCCGCCTTGATCGGGAAGGGTGGCGCGATCTGAGACAGGTGGGCGAGGCCATGAATGTGACTCACCACGGCGACGGCGAAAGGATAGTCCACGTCGAATGTATGGCCCGCTTCATTAGCGAGAACGCGTTGGAGGCCATCACAGTCGAGCATGTTGCGCGCGCAGTTAATCTACATACCAACTACGCGATGACTATCTACAAGCGCGCAGTCGGCCTGACGATCAACCAGTCGATCGTGCGCCAGCGGCTCGATACGGCGCAGTCCTTGCTGATCGCAACCGACATGCCGATCGCAAATGTTGCATTTGAGTCGGGTTTCGGGTCCCTTTCACGCTTCTACGAAGCTTTTGCGCAGCGTTTTGGCAGCCAGCCGGGAGCTTTCCGGCGGCGTCTGGCGCAAGCCTCAAGGCAAATCGATACTGGCCGGTCGAATTTCTCCCGCAAATAGATTGTCGAACGCACTGGCGAGCGATTAGAATCGTAGCACTCCTCAGACTACGCCGTTCCGCAAACCGTAGATCATCACACGTCATATCAGATTGACGCCACACCCTCATTAATCAACATTCGCGGCGCTTAGTTGAAGCTCTTGAGGGAAAAAACTTTGTGAGCCGGATGTCGGCCGTCCTTGCATGACCCTCCATGCCTTCCAGCCGCGAAATTCGCGCCGTGGCCTCCGCCAAGGGGCGTGCTGCGGCACGGGTTGCCCGTTGCCACGTCACGGTTTTCATGAACTTGTGCACCGACAGCCCACCAGTGTAGCGCGCGGCCCCGGAGGTGGGCAGGACATGGTTGGGGCCCGATGTTTTGTCCCCGAAGGCCACCGTGGTCTCCTCGCCGAGAAAGAGCGACCCATATGCGCGCAGGCGATTGAGCCACCAATCGAGATCGTCGGCCTGGACATGCAAATGCTCGGGCGCGTAGTCATCTGCGACTGTAGCCATCTCCTCAGCGTCTGCGCATAGGATGATTTCAGCGAAATCGGCCCATGCCGCCCGGGCGCTGTCTCGGTTCGGTTGAGGTAGCGCCTCGATCAGCTCGGGCACGAGGGTCATCACGCGCGCGGCAAGCGCCGCATCTGAAGAAACGAGCCAGACCGGCGAATTCCAGCCGTGCTCGGCCTGCCCAATCAGATCCGCGGCGACCAGTTCGGCGTCGGCTGTCGTGTCGGCGATCACCATGCTGTCCGTCGGACCGGCGACCATGTCGATACCGATCTGGCCAAATAGGATGCGCTTAGCCTCCGCGACATATTGGTTGCCCGGGCCGACGAGAATATCAGCCTTCCTGACGCCGAACAGGCCGTTCGCGATTGCGGCGACGCCCTGCACGCCGCCCATATTCAGGATGATATCGGCGCCGCACAGATCCATCGTGTAGACAATCGCAGCCGGGATCCCAACACCCGGGCGCGGCGGTGAACAAGCGGCAATATGGGAGACGCCCGCAACCTTCGCCGTGGTGATCGTCATGATCGCGCTCGCCACGTGACTATAGCGGCCGCCGGGGACATAGCAGCCCGCTGAAGAAACCGGGATTTGCTTCTGCCCCGCCGTCAAACCGGGCAGGATTTCCACCGCGAAATCCGTGGCGGTTGCTAGCTGCGCCTCGGCGAAGCGGCGGACATTGTCATGGGCGAAGTGGATATCGGCCTTTAGCTGATCTGGCAGGAAGGCCGCTGCCGCCTTACGCTGTTCTTGCGAAACGACGATTTCGCCGTCCCATTTATCGAACTCCTTGGCGTAGCAGCGTGCGGCTGCTTCGCCATTGATCTTGATCTCCGACAATATTTTCTGGACAGCGGCGCTAACCTCAGATTGATCCGCTTCCGCCGTTCGCGCGGCTCTTTTAAGATATTTCATAGGGGTTTGGCTTTCCAGTTACATCCTGCCCTTCCAGGGCACGAGACGTCGTTCAAGGAACCGCATCAAAAGATCGAAGGCAAAAGCGATGATGGCGATAATGAAGATGCCCAGGATAACGACCGGCGTCTGCAGGAACTGGCTCGCGGACAGCACCATGTAGCCGAGTCCCTTAGTGGCAGCGACCATCTCGGCGGCCACGAGTGTGGTCCAACCGAAACCGATACCGATCCTCATAGCTGTCAGTATCTCTGGCAATGCAGACGGCAGAATGACGTAGCGCATCACCTGCCAGCGCGTCGCTCCGAAGGAATAGGCTGCGTGGATCTGCTCGATCGCCGCTGAACGCACGCCAGAGCGGGCGCCGAGCACGACCGGTGCGAACACTGATAGAAAAATCAGCAGCACCTTCGACATTTCGCCAATGCCGAACCAGATGATCATCAGTGGGAGGTAGGCCAGCGGCGGGATCGGCCGGTAAAACTCGATAGGAGGGTCGAAGATGCCACGCACCACCGGGCTCATTCCCATCGCAAGCCCGAGCGGCAGGCCGATCGCGCAGGCCAGCAAGAACGCGCCGAACACGCGCGCGGTCGATATAAGCACATGCTCAACGAACGGCGTGCCGGTGAAGCCGCTGTTCCAGATTTCGAAGAATTTCCTGACAATCGAGACTGGCGAGGGGACGAACAGCGGTTTGACCCAGCCCATTTCCGTGACCAGCCACCAGACGGCGAAGAAAAAGGCGATCGACAAGGCCGAGAGCCAAAGTGTATTGCCTTGTCCGGGCACCCCGTAAATTTCTCCGGGCCTTGTCGGGCGCGCGCGCGAAATCCTTCCAAACATCCCCTGGGCGATCGGCGATTCCAGATCGGCTTGTTCGCTCATGTCGCCACCGCCTCCTCGTCTGCGAAAATGATCTTCAGAACCTGTTCACGCAAATTGATGAACTCCGGCGAAGCTTTGACACCCCTTGCAGGCGAGCCGGCAAGAAATTGCCGGGAAAAGGGCAGGTCGAATGCATGGGTTATGCGCCCTGGCCGTGGCGACATCACGATCAGTTTTGTCCCCATAAACAGGGCCTCCTCGACGCTGTGGGTGATGAAGAACACTGATTTGTCGGACTCATTCCAGATGCTGAGGATTAACTCCTGCGCCTTCTCGCGCGTGAGAGCGTCGAGCGCGCCCAAAGGCTCGTCCATGAGAAGGATTTTCGGATCGCAAGTCAGCGCGCGCGCGATTCCTACGCGTTGCTGCATGCCGCCAGAGAGCTTGTAGACTGGCGATTTCTGAAAGCCATCCAGTCCGAGCAGTTCGATAAAGCGGTTGGCCGTCTCATAGCGGGCGGCCAAGGCTACACCCTGCACCTGGAGACCGAAGGCAACGTTGTCCAGGACGTCAAGCCAAGGCAATAAGGCATGCTTTTGGAAAACGACCGCGCGGTCCGCGCCTGGTCCTCTTACGGGCGCGTCATCAAGCGTCAATCGTCCCGATGTGGGAGCGAGAAAGCCCGCAATCAGGTTAAGCAAGGTCGATTTGCCACAGCCCGATGCGCCGAGCGCGACAACAAATTCGCTGTCGCCGATCTCCAGCATGATCTTGCTGAGCGCAGCGACCGGTGGTCGTCCGTCGGAGGCGGGATAGACTACAGATACGTCGTCGATGTTCAGGCGCAATGGCTCCTCCCAGGTCAGCGCGCCGTCCCGCCCGGTGTGGCCGGGCGGACGGTCCGACTATTTAGCTGCTTCTTGCGCTATCGTGCTGGTGACAAACTTTGAATAGTCGTCCGCGGTAGCGTCGATCCGGCCTGCGGATTTGAGGAAATCGGCCGTCGCCTTGAGTGCCATCGGCGCATTGCCCAGCCATTTGGCAGTCACCTGCTCCTGCAACGGGATGAAGGTGTAGCCTTTCAGTATATCGGGAATCTGTTCGGCAGTGGCTCCGGTCACGCTGGCAATCTGCTTGACTTTCTCGTTTTCGGGCGTCCAGGCGGCAGGGTCTTTAAGATAGGCCATGTTTGCCGCGTTCATCGCCTTCGCGAAGGCGACAACCTCCTTCTCGTGCGAGGTGAGGAAGTCCGAGTTGACCGTCCAGGCGTTGAACGTCGGATATCCCCACTCAGCCGTATCCTTGGCCGAGACGATGCGCTTTCCCGTCTTGAGTATCTCGGTCTGCGCCGGTGGCCAAATAAAGGCTGCGTCGATCGTGCCCTGGCCCCAGGCTGCCGCGATCTGATCGGGCTTCATCGTCATCACGGTCACATCGCCGGGCTGCAAACCAGCATGAGCTATCGCGCCCATCAGCGAGAAATGAGCGGTCGAGCCGACCGGAACTGCCAGGCGCTTGCCCTTGATGTCGGCCAGCGTCTCGATCCCCGAACCATTGCGCGCGATCAGGCTCTCGGAATCGCCGATCGCGTAGGAGAACATGAACATCTTCAAATCAACGCCTTGTGTGGCCGCGATCGCGAGAGGCGAGGAGCCGAGCTCGGCCACCTTCACATCGCCCGACGCCATCGCCGCGATGACATCGGTTCCTGAATCGAATACACGCCAGTCGATCGTCCAGCCGGTGGCTTTCTCAAACTCGTGCTGAGCGCGGGCGGCGTTCATGGGCGTCGGATCGCTGAAAGTAGCGATCGTCAGGGTTTCCGCCTGAACCAAACTCGAAGATACCATGATCGCGGCCGTTGCCAGCAGGATCGTCTTCCCGAAAATCGATGTCATTGTCATTCCTCCATTGTTGGTATCGGTTGGCGTTTCGCTCTTGTTATTGTTTTTGAAGGCAGTTGAAGCGCATTAGCGCGTTTATTGGGCCCGATGCGGCAAAGGCGACAATTGCCTGCACCAGACAGTCAAGCGTGTCCAAGGCCGTGACACGATCGGCCACTGCATTGCCGATCAGAGAGAATTCGGTGCAAGCGATCATTTGCACGCACGCCCCGCGCGCTGCCAGACCGGTCGAGGCGTTGCGGAGCGCCTGGCGTGCCGCGTGGCAAGGCCCCTCGGCCTTGATGCGGCGGATTGCGGCCAGCAGGGCCTCATCGTCATCGGCATAAAGTGGCGTCAGTCGTCGTGCGGTCAGCGGCGTATCGAACAGGCCCACTTTGCGCACCGCGGGTGAAGCAAGGATGCCCACGCGACCTCCAGAGCCGGCCAATTCCGCCGCACGATCGGCCGCCAGCGCAACCATATCCAGGAACGGCACGTCGACGGCGGCAAGGATCGCAGGCGCATAATGGTGCGCGGTGTTGCAAGGCATGGCAAGTGCCTCGGCCCCGCCTGCGACCAGACGGCGGGCCATGTCTGCCAAAACTGGCGCGGGGTCAACGCCGACGCCTTCGATCAGATGGCGGATGCGCGAAGGCACTTGGGGGTTCTGGTCGACGATCAGCGGTATATGGCCTGCATCGTCGTCGGCGTGGACGGCGGCCAGAACCTTTTGCATTACAAGGACCGTCGCCTCCGGACCCATGCCCCCGAGAATGCCGACGCGGCGCATCATGCCTCGACTTTCGGCACGACGGCCGTCACGGCATCGAGGATGTGGTCGGCAATCAGCTCGCAATCGTCGAGGCTGAAGGTGAGCGGTAGTCGCATGTCGAAGAGACCTGCCAGGATTGCATCGGTGCGCGGCAGATCCTGCGCGCCTGCATAGCGCCAACTATGGTGGTCCGATGTGAAACCTGCGGGCGCTTTTGCCCCAAACCATTTTACCTCGACCCCCATATCGGCAAGAAGTCTCAGCAGAACGCGCGCAGACTTCGCCGAAATCACCGGGATCATAAACTGAATAGAGGATCCGACATATCGTTCGGCAGCGGGCCGGTGCGGTATGCGGATCTCAGGGTTAGCGGCCAGCCTTGCGGCCAACAGATCGTGCCGCGCGTTCCAGGCGCAGATGGCCTCTTCGATGCCTTGCAGTTGTGGGCGCAGTAGGGCCGCGCGCAAATTGTCCATGCGAGCCGACATGTTTGGCGTGTCCAGCCGGATATTGGTATACGTGTCGGCATTCGGTCCCGCGCCATGTCGCTCGTAGAGCATATAAGAGCCCGACAGGATTGTGGCGCGAGCAATGAATTCGGCGTCGTCCGAGGTCAGCAATCCGCCCTCACCCGAATTCAAATGCTTGTAGGTCTGGGTGCTGAAACAGCCAGCAAGCCCAAAGGAACCTGAGCGGCGCCCATTCCAAGTCGCACCCATGGTGTGGGCGCAATCCTCGATTACCTTCAGATCGATCTCTGTGGCGACTGCCAGAAGCGCCTCCATGTCACACAGATGGCCGCGCATGTGCGACAGAAGCAGGTAGCGTGCGCCGGTGCGCTTTGCCTTGCTCGACAGATCGTCGAGATCGATAACGAGATCCTCGGTTGTTTCGACAAATACCGGCTTGGCGCCGACCGCTGCGATAGCCCCGGGCACGGGAGCAAGAGTAAAGGCATTGGTCAGAACCGTTTCGCCGGCACGGACGCCGGCCGCACGCAACGCGATCTGCATCGCTTGTCCGCCCGACGCGACTGCAAGGCAGAAACGCGCGCCCTGCCAGGCCGCATATTCGCGTTCCAAGGCCATCGCCTCGCTCTCGTCGCCGCCGGCGATATTGTAGCGATGCAGTCGGCCCGAACGCATTACGGCGGCAGCTGCGGTGATGCCCTCGTCAGGGATTGGAAGCTGTTGCGTGAAGCTGCCGGTGAACCGCTGTCGCGCCATGGCTATTCCGCCGCGAGCTTGGTCTGGTCTTCCGCGAAGGCAGCGTTGTAGCCGAAGAGAGCCGCCGAACCGCCGGTATGCAGGAAGACCACTCGCTCTCCCTTCTTGAACTTGCTCTTGCGGCAATAGTCGATCAGGCCCGCCGCGCCCTTGCCCGAGTATACGGGATCGAGAAGAATACCCTCAAGCTGAGCGAACATGCGGATCGCCTCCAACGTGTCCTCACGCGGAATGCCATAGCCTTGCCCAACATAGTTGCTGTCGGCGACCACGTCCGATCGCGCAACGACATTGAAGCAGCCGAGCTTTTCGGCTGTCTGAAGAGCTAACTTGTAAACGCTCTCTTCCTGTTTTTCCTTCGGCGCGCGCACGCCGATGCCGGTCAGCGGAATATTGGCGTTGATAGCCTTAAGCCCTGTGACGAGGCCGGCCTGCGTGCCAGCGCTGCCGGTTGCGGTAACAATATGATCGATCACAAGGCTCCTGTCGTTAGCTTGCGACAACAGTTCGAATGCGCAGTTGACATAGCCTAGCGCGCCTGTGGCATTCGAGCCGCCACCGGGAATAACATAGACTTTACGACCCTCTCCGCGTAGTTTCTCGGCCACGCTTTCCATCTCGGTCTGCATGTCGGCCCCGCCCGCGCGTTTCGATGTGGTCGCTCCGTGCAGATGGTCGAGCAGCACATTGCCATTGCTGTTGTAATTCGCGTCATTCGAACCGGTACGATCCTCAAGAAGGATATGGCAGCCCATCCCAAGCTTTGCCGCGAAAGCCGCCGTCTGGCGCGCGTGGTTAGATTGTGTCGCGCCCTGTGTCATCACCGTGTCGGCGCCCATGGCCTGAGCTTCGGCCATCAGGAATTCCAGCTTGCGGGTCTTGTTGCCGCCAGTCGACAGGCCGGTGCAGTCGTCGCGCTTTATCCAGATCTCCGGTCCGCCAAGCTCCCGGCTGAGCCGGTCGAGCTTTTCGAGAGGAGTCGGCAGATGAGCCAGGAAGACGCGTGGAAAGCGAGCGAGATGCATATGGAAAACCTTCCGAAACTTGAACAAAGTGACACTCGCACGTCAAAATGACTCGTGCAAATTCGAAATTATCCACCTAAGATGCATATATTGCATCTTATGGAGCCGTTATGCGCCTCGAATGGCTTGAGGATCTCCTTGCTGTCGCCGAGACCGGATCGTTCCATGAAGCGGCGGAGCGGCGGTTTCTCACGCAATCAGCTTTTTCCAGGCGAATACAGAACATCGAAGATCATGTCGGAATAGAACTGTTCGACCGGACCCGAAAGCCGGTGCAGGTACGCCCGACAATGGCCGACAAGCGCGATCAAATCCAAAAGCTTGCCGTAGATCTGCGTCAGCTTGTCGTGGATCTCAAACTCGACGCTCGGGTCGCCTCGAATCGCGTCGTCCTTGCAAGCCAGCATTCGCTTACAGCGGCGTTGACGCCGCACCTTCTCAAGAAGTTGCGGCAGCAAAACGAGACGATCCACGTCCGCCTTCGTTCGGCCAATCTCGATGAATGCGTCGGCCTTCTGCTCTCACGCCAAGCCGATATCGCCGTCATCTACCGCGTGCCGGGAGAGGACCATCCCGTTAATGCCGGATATGTCGAATCGGCTATTATCGGCTTCGACCGGCTGATTCCGGTCTTCGATGCCGGTGCGCTTGACGATTTGGCCCTGAGAATCGCGGGGGACGAGGTTCCCTATATCGCTTATCCAGGTAACGTGTTCTTTGGCAGCATAATGGGACGACTAATCCTGCCGCGCCTGAGCGGTGCAACAAGGCTGATGCCGATCGCAGAAACGGCGCTCACACTTGCCGCGCTCGAGATGGCGGCAGTCGGCATAGCGGTGGCCTGGGTGCCCGAATCGCTCGCCAAACAGCGCATCAGGGACGGCGTTGTCGTGGACATCTCTGAGATGCTGCTTTCCTGCCCACTGGAAATCACGGCTGTCAGGTTGTCGGGAACGTCAGGACCGGTCGCCAGTGAAGTCTGGTCGCAAATCGCGCAGCTACCGCCTCAACGTGAGCCTCCGACGATCGGGACCACCGACACCGTCAGCGCGCCTCGTCGATGAATTCAGCAACGCTTCGGCCGCGCGAGTGCGGTGGCGCGCTGGATGGGTCAGGACGGCAAAGCTGCGTTCGGGCCTTGGTGCCCATGTGACGGAGCGTATCCGCACGACGCCCTGCGACACCGCTCCCTCGACCGCGCGGCGTGACAGTATGCTGATACAACGTCCGGCAGCAACAGCGGCCAGGATTGCCTCGTTCGAAGGCAGTTCGAGCGCGACATCGAGATCATCGACCGACAGACTCATGGCGCGTAGATGCGCCTCAAATTCGGACCGCGTACCAGACCCGGGTTCGCGCAGGACCCAGCTTGTCCGTCCGTAATCCAGCGCACCGAGCGAGCTAGACTTTGCGAAAAGATGATCGGGCGACATCACGAGTACAAGTTCATCGCGAGCAACGACGCGACGCCTGAAATCGTTCTGCGGCACGTCGCCTTCCACAAAGCCTAGGTCGGCCGCGCCATTTGTTACAGCCTGCGCCACTTGAGCGGTATTGCCGACCATAAGTACGAGATCCAGGCCGGCATGGCGTTCATGCAGCGTTATCAGAAATGGCGGCAGCCAATAGCTTGCCACTGTTTGACTCGCATGGATGCGCAACCGCCCCCGCACGTCCTGCGCTAGATCGGCAAGCACAAGTCGCGCTGTCTCTGCCTCAGCCATGACGGCCTGCGCCGCACCCATGAAAGTGCGACCGGCTTCCGTGATCCCGATGCCGCGACCGATCCGGTCGAACAGCCGCACCCCATGCTGCGCCTCGAACAGATCTTGCTCCGACCCCTGCCCTGCGCGATGCAGGTAGCAATCGCGTCCTGACGCTCCGCGTCATCGGCTTTCAGCGCCGCCGCCAATTGCTGAAACTCCTGCTCGTCGTCGGCGATCTGCGCCCACGCCGGACCAGCCGGCAGCAGGCCAAGAAGCATAGCCGTCGCGATGGTCGATTTCATTCGCATGCCGTTGTCCTTCCTCAAGATCACTTGCTCTGCGTCATGCTGCCGTCGAAGCCGCAGGAGGTTCCATGAAAAGTGGTGTAAGGTCCGGCGACCTCCGTCTTCAGCGCGTTCCCGTCGAGCGACAGTTCCACGCGGCAGACCGGCGCGGCGGGATCGTTCGGATCGTAGCTCTCGCCGAGCACCGCAGAGCCTTTCGGCTTGCCGTAAAGTGTGGCGGTGCCCGAACAGCCCGGCGCTCCGGTCGTAAACTCGATCACCAGATAGTCGGGTTTCGCGGTGCCGTGCCGGATGGTGGCCGAAAGTTCGCCTTCGCCGCTGCCCGCCCATTCGCGCACCCACGGATCGGCGGGCGTTGCCTCTGCCTTTGCCGAAGTCGTTTCGGAAACCTGAACGCACGTTGCGGCAGCGGCCGGCAGATAGGCGAGACAGACGCGCCGGGCGTTGTCATCGCGAATGTCCGGATCGGTCTCGTCGGCGGCATCGTCCGTCAGGAACCGACGGCCCAATAGACGAGGATATCGCCATCGGCCGACAGCGTGACCGGCCTCACTTCGAGGTCCATGCCGCGCGTGCCCTTGAGGCGGCGGGTTGTCCCGCTGTCGGGATCGGTGACGACGAGCCCGTCCTCGCCATTGTAGAACAGCCGCAGGCCGCTCGGGTCGAACTGGAAAAGGGTCTCATCCCGTCCATGCGCTGCGACCTTATCAGCACTACGTCCGCATCTCTATCACATTGATGAGTGGGCGCGCCGCGGCGGCGCAGCCTTCGCGCGTCGGGCCTTGGCCGGCAACGGCACTGTTGCCAATTGCGCCTCGTTTTCCAGCCGCGCCTGCCGAAGCCTTGCGGTCTTGGCCTCTCGCAGTTCAGCTTCGGCACCGACGATCGCCCGCGCGGTATAGTTCGTGATGTCGGCCTTGGTTTCGGCCTTGGAGGGCTTGGGTTTGAACAGGTTATGCTTGGTGATCATGCCGCTTCCTTCCTTCAATATGAAAAAACAAAAAGGCCGGGCGAACCCGGCCTCTCCTATGCGCCTCGATGATCAGTGCCAGTACATCCGTGGTCAAAGACCAGAAGCGCAATCTCGTTACGCAGCCAGAAGGTTCTCGGCCGCACTCTTGCCGTTGCGATTATCCTTCACAACGTCGAAGCTGAGCTTCTGGCCCTCAACAATGGTGCGCATCCCGGCGCGCTCGACGGCGGAGATATGGACGAACACGTCCGGCTGGCCATTGCCCTGCTCGATGAAGCCGAAGCCCTTGGTGGCGTTGAAGAACTTCACGGTTCCAGTATTCATGACGTTTTCCTTTCAATCGCGCATAGAAGATTGCTTGCCGTGCATGATGCGCGACAAACGGTTAGATCGATGCTGAGAGAGGAAGATCGCCGATAGCGCAGTTCGCGCCAGAAACAAAGTTCGACAAGCAAAATCGATATTTGCAAGGTAGAGGTAAACGGTGTCCGAAACAAGACGGCTGCGAAAATAAACCTGGAAGTGATCCGAGCCGGCCTTTTTTTGGCTTGGCCGTGGTCACTGGCCTATCGGCTTTGAACACTCGCGTACGACCAACTACTCCGCCAGCGAGTCGAGGAAGGCATTCCTGTCGAGCGTTCCCGACTGATGAGCGGCGACAAGCCGCTGGGCGATATTCTCGGCGTCCGGAGATTTCGGGTCGAGATCGAGGCGCGCGCAAGCGGAACCGAATATCTCCTGCAAGAGGGCGATTTGCTCGGGATCCATTATGCCCAAGCCTTCCAGCACCCGCACGACAGCCATCGATCCCTCCTTCGCCGAAGCTGATGTATGACTTACCATCCGCTTTGCCTGGGGTCATCGTGACACGTGCGGTCGCCAACAAAGCCATCGTGTCTCTATCAGGCATCGCACCACATAAGTTTTTCGCGGAACTGCCCGTAAACTCAAGAGTTTGTGATGGCATCCCGGCGTAGGCAGGTTCATGATGGGATCCGAGGAAGCAGCACGATTGGAGGCAGTGCGCCAGTACACTGCAGGCGACTCTTCCCCAGAAGCGACCTTCGACAGGATCGTGGCGCTCGCCGCCGAATTGCTATCGGCGCCGGTTGCCTTCTTCAGCGTCGTCGATACGAACCGCATATGGTTCAGGGCGAGATATGGCCTCCAGATTGACTACGTTGACCGTGAACCGGGCCTTTGTGCCAACGCGATCCTGCACGACAAGCCGTGGGTTATCGAGGACGCAAGCGCCACATCCGACGCCCGGGAAAACCGCCTCGTCAAGGAATTCGGACTGGCATCGTATGCCGGCGTGCCGCTTGCAGTCAGAGACGGTCACAGGCTTGGCACGCTATGCGTCCTGGACCACCTCCCGCGCACGTTTCGCGTCCGCGAGCTGGGTATTCTTGAAAGCCTCGCATTGCTGATCGTGGATCGGCTGGAATTGCGTCTTACTGCCCGAGAAGCTGCGCAAGCAGCATCCTCGGCGGCAAGATCTCGCGAGACCGCTCTTCAAACCGCCAACCGGTTGGTCAGCGACGGCCGGCTGCTGGCCGCCATAATTGCGTCTTCGCAGGACGCCATCGTGAGTAAGGACCTGAACGGCATCGTCACCTCGTGGAATCCGGCTGCGGAAGAGATCTTCGGCTATTCGGCGGCCGAGATGATTGGACGGTCGATCACGCGCATCATTCCCGACGATCGGCTGGACGAGGAAACCTTTGTTCTAGGAAGCATCCGACGGGGCGAGCGTATCGAGCACTTCGAAACCATCCGCCGCCGAAGCGATGGCAGGTTGATCCCGGTCTCGCTGACAGTCTCTCCAATCAAGGACGAGAACGAGACAATCCTCGGCGCCTCAAAGATTGCACGTAATATCTCAGACCGGGTTGAGAGCCAGAACCGCATCCACGCCTTGTTGCGGGAAGTCAACCACCGCGTGAAGAACCAGTTCGCCGTCATCCTTTCGTTGATCCGGCAAACGAACGGCAGAGCCCATGACGCCGAGCAGTTCGAAACCAAGATCCGCCAAAGGATCATGGCGCTCGCCCGCTCACATGACCTGCTGGTCAGTCGCAACTGGGGCGGGGCCCCCATCCAGGATGTGCTGAAGGCGCAAATCGAGGGGTTCGATCATCCGGACCGGATCTCCGCTTCTGGCCTGGAACTCCTGCTTTCGCCCATGGCCGTGCAATATCTCGGCATGGCCTTCCATGAGCTGTTCAGGAACGCGACCGATCACGGTTCTCTCTCGGCCGAGGCCGGGAGGGTCGAAGTCCATTGGGATATAGTTGACAGGAATGATGAGGAATGGCTCGCCCTGACGTGGAGGGAGAGCGGCGGCCCGACAAATGCCATGGTCACGGAAGGCGGACTCGGCAAGATCATGGTGGAACGGATTACGCCGGCGGCGATCGGAGGCTTGGGTAGGTTTATCGAGCAGCATGACGGCGTGAGGTGGGAGCTGCAGGCGCCACTCCGTCAATTGGAACCCCAGAACCTGAACGTCGATTAGACATCGACAGCGCGGCGACAGGATTTCTGTTAGGAGCATCCACCGCGCCCGTGTCCGGGCGCAGTGGAGTATTTTATCCCTGGGTCAGCCCATATTCCGTCTCGCGCTTCACGCCAGCGCCGGGTCCGGATAGACAAAGGCACCGCCTCCGCCTGTTCTCGGCCGAATGGCTGCCGACACGGGACAGGGCGGCGGATCGTCGTCGTCGTCGCGCCGGCGCCGCGGTACGATGCGCGTCCAGTTCCGGAACGTCGATCGAGATCGACGCTGCGGCGGTCGTCGCCGCAGACCGGGGGCCCGCTTGCTGGCAGGCCCGAGATCGTTGCCGGCATCGAGCGCCTTCAGCGCTTGCAGGATCTCATCCACTTTAACAAGGGAGCCGTCCTCCAACTGACGCATTGACGGTGCGCCAGGAACGGCGTGGGCATCGGACGCCCACGAAGCCAGCAGCGCCCGTTTCTCGGCACGGCTCATCTTCGGATCACTGAGGACTTCCTCAGGCCGCTGGAATATCGGACGCCATGTACCACGCCCAACATCATGACTATTCGTGTCCTGTAGGCTCGTTAGGTCTATCATCTCCGTTTCTCCGCAATCCGTGCCTCCCGAAAAGACGGGGAGGCAAATCGCAGTTTTGAGGACCTCGGAACTCAGGCAGCCTGGCGCCGCGGTTCCGTGTCCTGGCTGATCTTCCTCTTCGCAACGTCCTTTGCCGGCGCGGCGCTTTCGGCCGATCCGATTGTGATCCGCCGCGGCTTGAGCTCCTCGGGAATCTCGCGCACGAGGTCGACCGAAAGGAGGCCCTTCTCCAAGGTGGCACGCGCGACCTTGACGTGGTCGGCCAGCTTGAAGGCCTGCCGGAAATTGCCGATCGCCAATCCCCGGTGGAGAATCTGCCGGTCGCCCTCTTCGGGCTTTTTCTGCCCGGTCACAATCAGCTCGGGGCCGTGCTGGGTCAGCTCGACTTCTTCCGGGCTGTAGCCGGCGATTGCCATGGTAATGCGGTAGTCGTTTTCGCCGGTCTTCTCGATGTTGTAGGGCGGCCAGTCCGAACGCACGCCGTTTTCGAGCATGTCGAAGAGACGGTCGAAGCCGACCGTCGAGCGGTAGAGGGGATTATAGTCGCTTCTCATAGCCATATCCTCCGTAAAGCAACATGGGTAAGCAGCGTCACAGCGTCTCTGTGACGCCAATTCGTCGGGCCGTAGCCCCGACGGAAATCGATTTGGGGACACCCAAAAAATCGTTCAAGAGGGACCAGCAAGATTTTTTCCGCGGGATGTTTCCTCCCCGCCAGAGCAGGCGAATTTTCGCGTCGTAGTGTCACTGATAAGACCGTTGCAGCCATTCGTGAGCGCATCTCGGGTCTCGCCGCCGGGGCGGTATCGATATCTCGGCAACCGTTGCCCTTTTTGCGCGCCCGGCCGAAACATCCTATGTTGAAGCCGCTGCAAGGTCGCATCCGGCCTCGCACGTAAGTCGGGCGAGCAAATCGAAGCCTTCCTTGCATTCGCAAAATCTTTCGAGGACGTGCTCCAAGGGTGTTGGTAGTGATCGTTGAAGAGTCGCCCGCATCACCGCGCAGAGATGAACTTCCTTACCGGTTGAAGCAGCAGCAGCTGCTTTCCGAGTTCGGGCGGATGGCTTTGCGCGTCGAAGATCTTGGCTCGCTTCTTCAGCGTGCGACCGAACTGTGCGCGCAAGGTCTCGAGGCCCCCTATTGCAAGGTGTTGGAATATATCGAGAGCCGCAATTGCCTGCTGTTGCGCGCCGGCGTCGGCTGGTCCGAAGGCGAGATCGGGCACGTCACTCTCGGAGCGGACCTCGAGTCGCCCTCCGGGTTCGCTTTCCATACGCGCGAGCCAGTTCTGTCCAACCATCTCCTGGCGGAGACCCGGTTCCGCACCCCGAAGCTTCTTGCCGACCACGGCATCAGACGAGCCGTAAACGTTTTGATCGACCTGGGTGGTCGCGATCACGGGCCCTTCGGCGTTCTCGAGGTCGACAGCGCCAATCCGGGAAAATTCGACGAAGCCGACGTGACGTTTCTGACCGGCTTCGCGGGAATTCTGGGCGCCGCGATCGAACGGCATCGCGGCGATTTGAAACTCCAGGCCTCGCTCGAACGACAAGCGCTGCTGACGCGCGAAATGAGCCACCGGGTCAAAAACAGCCTTGCCGTGGTGGGCAGCCTTTTACGTCTGAGCGCCGGGCACCTGCCGGATGACGCAGCCAAGGCGCTTCTCGGCGACGCCGAACACAGGGTCGCAACAATCGCCAAGGTCCACGACCATCTCTGGCGGGGCGAGAAGGTGGACGAAATCGATCTTGGCGCGTTCGTGCGCGAACTCTGTAACGATCTCGACCAGACGGTAGGCGCCGTAGAAATCCGGTGCGACGCCGACACGGCGCAGGTGAACACCGACTACGCCATTCCCGTCGGGCTGATCGTCAACGAGCTTGTCACCAACGCGCTGAAATACGCCTACGAGCCGGAGCAGGATGGGATCATCGAGGTCGCGCTAAAGCGCGGCGATAGCGAGATCGCGCTCAGTGTCACCGATTTCGGCAAGGGGTTGCCTGCGGATTTCGATATCCATGCACCGCGCAAGAGTTTCGGGCTGCGTGTCATCGCAAGCCTGATCAGGCAGATCAACGGAACCCTCAAATCGCAGGCGGCGCAGACCGGAACAAGAATTTCGGTGCGCTTCGCACCCACGCAGAATAGCGGTGTCTGACTCTCGTGGTTCAGGTTCGGTACAATCTCCGTCGATCGAGCTTTCGAGCCGGTACCCTTCAATGGCTCATCACCGAGATCTGGGTGAGCTCTGCACCAGCCTCGTTTGAACATGGGCTGGTAGTCTCAACAAGAATGTCGTTGCGGCGAGCGAAGGCAACGAGGGTTGCGCGCACTGTTTCCGGGTCGACCTCGCCGACGATACCAGCCTTACAAGCATTGAGCGCGGCGATATGGGCGCCGCCGCGGTGCGGTGCGGGCCAGTCCTGAAGTAGGGCATATGCCTCCATCACAGTCTCGATCGTCACCGGGAAACCCATGCCGACGAGGATAGTGACAGGGTCGTCAAAGCGACCGTGACGCATGGTTCAGACCTCCCCTTGATAGAGCGACGACCGCGCCGCTCCGGCCCCCAACGGAACCGGCCGCAGCTCGGTGCGAATACGGCAATTGCGCGGTTGTTCCGTTCAGCGGATGTCTGTTTGCCCGCATGACGCTCTCGACATTCGACGGCAGCTTGATGGGTGCGTCTGACGTGGATGCGGACTGTTCCTGGCGCGGCAATGGCAGCGCCCTGTACGCCTTCACCAGCGCCTCCAGCCAGGCGCCGACGACAAGAGGCACCGCCGCCCTGCCGTCAAGCCAGGACGCGATTTCGTTCTCCGTGTAGCCGAGCTGGTCGGCAAGATCCGACTCGTCCCATCTCAGGACCTTCAGACATTCGCGCAGGCGCGACCCGATCACGACAGTTCCTCCTTCTTGTCTGACAGCTGCCGAGCCGCCAGGAACATGATTGTGTAGGCGGCCTTGCGACGATCCCAGCCGGCGGCTTCAGCCTCTTGGAGAAGTGCTGCGAGCTGCGGCGCAAGCACCTCCTTGCACTCGGTCTCGTAGGCAAACTCGGTTTTGGAATGCGTCGGCGGCGCGATCCGGGCGACGCTGCTCATCATATTCATGGCAAAACCCTGTTGGCGGTTGAAAATGGATGAGGCCGCGCCCGCCCGCGAGGCGGGCACGACCATGCTCGTTTCGTCAGAAGTCCATTCCGCCGCCGCCCGGCATGGCCGGGACAGGCGCTTCCTTCTTCGGTTTCTCGGCCACCATCGCCTCCGTGGTCACCAGCAGGCCGGCGACCGAGGCAGCACCCTGGACGGCCGTGCGCACGACCTTCGCCGGATCGATGACACCCTGCTTGTAGAGATCGCCGAACTCGTTGGTCTGGGCGTTCCAGCCCCAGCCGAACTCACCCTTCTCGCGCAGCTTGCCGACGATGATCGAGCCTTCCGCGCCGGCGTTCTCGGCGATCTGCCGCACCGGCGCCTCGATGGCGCGGCGGACGATCTCGACGCCCGTCTTCTGATCGGCATTGTCGACGGCGATGTTGTCGAGCGCTTTGGCGGCCCTCAGCAGAGCGACACCCCCGCCCGGCAGAACGCCTTCCTCGACAGCGGCGCGGGTCGCATGCAGCGCGTCGTCGACGCGGTCCTTACGCTCCTTCACCTCGACCTCGGTCGAGCCGCCGACGCGGATCACCGCGACGCCGCCGGCGAGCTTCGCCAGCCGCTCCTGCAACTTCTCGCGGTCATAATCGGAGGTGGTTTCCTCGATCTGGGCCTTGATCTGCGTGACACGGCCCTGGATTTCTTCCTTGCGTCCGGCGCCGTCGACGATGGTGGTGTTCTCCTTCTCGATCACCACCTTCTTGGCGCGGCCGAGCATCTGCAAGGTCACGTTCTCCAGCTTGATGCCGAGATCCTCACTTATGGCTGTGCCGCCGGTGAGGATAGCGATATCCTCGAGCATGGCCTTGCGGCGGTCGCCGAAGCCCGGAGCCTTGACGGCCGCGACCTTGAGGCCACCGCGCAGCTTGTTGACGACGAGCGTGGCCAGAGCCTCGCCTTCGACGTCCTCGGCGATGATGAGGAGCGGCTTGGACGACTGCACGACCGCTTCCAGCACCGGCAGCATGGCCTGCAGGTTGGAGAGCTTCTTCTCGTGGATGAGCACATAGGGCTCTTCGAGCTCGACGCGCATCTTGTCCTGGTTGGTGATGAAGTAGGGGGAGAGATAGCCGCGGTCGAACTGCATGCCTTCGACAACTTCCAGCTCGGTCTCGGCCGTCTTGGCTTCCTCGACGGTGATGACACCCTCGTTGCCGACCTTCTGCATCGCCTCGGCGAGGAAGCGGCCGATCTCCGCGTCGCCATTGGCCGAGATGGTGCCGACCTGGGCGATCTCGTCGTTCCTGGTGACCTTCCGGGCATTGGCCTTCAGCTCGGCAACGACGGCGTCCACCGCCTTGTCGATGCCGCGCTTCAGGTCCATCGGGTTCATGCCCGACGCCACGGCCTTGGCCCCTTCCCTGACGATCGCCTGAGCGAGAACGGTCGCAGTCGTCGTGCCGTCGCCAGCATTATCGCTGGCCTTGGACGCGACTTCGCGGACCATCTGGGCACCCATGTTCTCGAACTTGTCCTCGAGTTCGATCTCCTTGGCGACGCTTACGCCGTCCTTGGTGATGCGCGGTGCGCCGAACGACTTGTCGATGACAACGTTGCGGCCTTTCGGGCCAAGCGTCACCTTCACCGCATTGGCAAGAATGTCGACACCACGCAGCATCTTCTCACGGGCTTCTGCGTGGAACTTTACCTCTTTCGCAGCCATTGGATCACTCCTTTCATTCCAGGCAGCTTCATTGACTGGTTAATTGTTCGAAGAGCCGTCAGGCGGCCTTCTTCAACGTGGCCGTGTTCTCGATCACGCCCATCACGTCGCTTTCCTTCATGATGAGCAGATCCTCGCCGTCCAGCTTGATCTCGGTGCCGGACCATTTGCCGAACAGGATGCGGTCGCCGGCCTTGACGTCGAGTTCGACGAGCTTGCCCGCCTCGTCGCGCGCACCGGGACCGACGGCAATGACCTCGCCTTCCTGCGGCTTTTCCTTCGCGGTGTCGGGGATGATGATGCCGCCGGCCGTCTTTTCGTCGGCCTCGATGCGGCGAACCAGGATACGGTCATGCAATGGACGGAACGTCATGTCGTTCTCCTTCTGGACAAACAGATTTTGAGGTTCCTCCACACCGAACCGGCAATAT
This sequence comes from Mesorhizobium sp. 2RAF21, assembly GCF_052115345.1. NCBI lineage: Bacteria > Pseudomonadati > Pseudomonadota > Alphaproteobacteria > Hyphomicrobiales > Phyllobacteriaceae > Mesorhizobium > Mesorhizobium sp. 2RAF21. The sequence continues at coordinate 55,984 of NZ_JBFRGM010000026.1, forward strand.
CGGACCGATGCGAGGCGCGGCGATCCTTTCGTCAGGTATCGCGCGCGCATACGATCTGGTTTGGGCATTTCCCGGTTTCAAGAGGGAAATGCAAAAATCTTAGCACTCACCCTATGAGAGTGCCAACGGGCTGTTATCGCGTCGTTATTCCGCCTCGCAGAGGAATTTTCCCGCTTGAACTTTCCGAACGATCGAACAAAATTATTCGAGCCTTCGCCATTGGCGAGGCTGTGAAACCGGAACCTGACAAAGGAGCTTTTTGGAAAGACGGAGGACCGAGATGAACCGCCAGAACCCCACGCCGATCATCCCTTCTCTTGTACCCGAAACATCAGATCTTGCGCTCGACCGTCTGCTTGCGCCAGCCAGGCATTTCAAGCACCCCGACGAGGTGCTGACAGACAAGACGCTCGACCTGAAGGAAAAGCGTGCGATCCTCTCCTCCTGGGCGTCGGACGCGTGCGCCATAGACTCCATGCCGGCGCTGCGCCAGCCGCCGGGAGCGGAGCGGCCGATCTCCTTCGACCAGATCATGGACGCCTTGTGCAAGCTCGACCACGACGTGTCAGCGCGCACGATGACGTCCGGCGAATTGCGTCGTGATTTCGATAGGCTCGATGCCTGAAGCCGCGGGGAAAGGAGACCCATGAAGACGGTAAGCAGGGAATTTCGCCTGCAGATGGAAGGGTACGGCCTGACCACGGCCGAAATCCACTATCATCTGCCCGACCATCCCAGCCTGCTCCAGCTCTATGTCTGGCAGGACTATGACCTTGCGCCGGAGTTTCCGGAACTGAAGGGCTTTCTTGGATACTGGGAGCGCGAACTGGAGGGCGCGCTGCACTCGGTGCGCGTCGCCCACCACCGCCTTATCGAACCTTCCGAATGGCGCGCCGTCGACGGCATTATTGCCATCCACTGAAACTCGTCTCGGGCCGCAGGACATTGATCACCGATGCCTTGGCGTGAGCGGGCTGCCGACCCGACGGCACCAATCCGGCGCGCTTGGCCGCCTTGAGGAACGCCTTGCGCGCGTCGCGCGCGCTGCGCCATCCGTCCAGCGCGTCGCGGCAGGCGCGCAGAGCAGCACGCCAACTCCGTCCGCGCGCCCAGTCGGGCCATTGTTGGTCCAGGCATTCCAGCGCCTCAAAACTGCTGGTGACATTGCGCGACCCGGTGGAAAACTCGAGCGTAACAGGACCGGGAAACCGAACGTCGTTCATCACTTCCTCCATTCTTTAACGTCTTTTGCGAGCAAGCAATCGCGGGCATTATCCTCACGCCGATCATCGAGATGGCTGGCGATCCGACCGGCGTCAAGTCGGCGCGCATCCGGATCCATGCGGAGTGGCTATCCGATCATCAGGCTGAAAAACATCAATCTTCTTCATCGACATCCAGAAGATCGATCAGTTCCGCGACGCGCGTTCCCGGCAGCGGTCGTCCTTCACCCATCAGCGCCTCGTCGCCGTTGAGCCACGCCCAGGCTTCGCGCAGTTCCTCGAAGGAGGCGCCGGTCGCCATGAGTTCGGCGATCAGCGTTTCGTCCGTCGGCCCGAGAACCGACACGATCTCTTCCCGTGTGATCGCCATGGCCAGTCCTTTCCATATCAATCCGTCAACCCTTCGGAGGCGCGAATTGGCGATGCCATAATGCGCACCGGACAAAGGCGTTCCGCCCGTCGGCACGACGAAGGCGATTCTGGTCATGACGTCCGGAAACCGAATTCCCAAATCGCTTTTTGCCGGCGCCTGAAGAGGCCGGCGAAAGGTCAAGGAGCGCCGCTGCCTTGGCGCTCCTCGTATCTATGTTGCTCAGTTGGAGGATGTAGCTATGAGAACCACATTCGACTTCACTCCCCTGTTCCGGTCGAGCGTCGGCTTCGATCGAATGTTGAACGCTCTCGAAACCGCGAGCCGCATCGACACCGTGGACAACTGGCCGCCCTATGACATCGCCAAGACAGGCGAGAACGACTACCGCATCACCATGGCGGTGGCCGGCTTCGGCCAGGACGAGCTGGACATCACCCAGGAGCGGAACATGCTCATGGTGAACGGCCAGAAGGCTGACGAGGACAAGGGCGAATATCTGCATCGCGGCATCGCCGGCCGCGCCTTCCAGCGCCGTTTCGAACTGGCTGACCATGTCAAGGTCGTGAACGCCAGTCTCGTCAACGGCCTGCTGACGATCGATCTCAAGCGCGAGATTCCCGAGGAGATGAAACCGCGCCGGATCGAGATCGCAGCCGAGCAGGCGACGCCGAAGGTCGCGACGAAGAAGATCGAGGCCGAGAAGCAGGCCGCCTGAGGCCATTCACCAGCGCCCTTCTCGTAAGGCGTCGGGCAACATGCCCGGCGCCAGCGGGAAAGCATTGCCAATCGAACGAACGAAAGGAGAAGAACAATGAGTGTCCGTGATCTGATTCCTTGGAGCCGGAACGATGGCAACCAGGTTCCGAGCGTCTTCCGCGAAGGTGAGCGCGATCCGTTCCTGTCGCTGCATCGCGAGGTGAACCGCCTGTTCGATGACGTTTTCCGTGGCTTCGGATCGAGCCTTCCCGCTTTCGGCGTTTCCGCTTTCAGCGGCGGCTGGCCGAGCGTCGAGATCTCCAACAGCGAAAAGGAGATCAGGGTGTCGGCCGAGGTGCCCGGCCTTGAGGAAAAGGACATCGAGGTCCTGCTCGACGACGGCGTGCTGACGCTGAAGGGCGAGAAGCGCTCCGAGACGGAGGACAGGGACAGACAGTTCTCCGAACGCTATTACGGCCGCTTCGAACGCCGCATCCCGGTTGGGTTCGAGCTCAAGGAAGACGAGGTCGACGCGCGCTTCAAGAACGGCGTGCTGACGGTGACCTTGCCGAAGACCGAGAAGGCGCAGTCGCAGGTCAAGCGTATTGCCATCAAGAACTGACGCATGGCAGGCGCCGGCGGCGGATTTGTCGCCGCCGGCAGCATCCTTCGCCAAAGAGGGAAGGATGAGCGGGTCAGACGGGAGTCATGACTGGCGCGCTAGCACATTGAGAGCGAACGCTTCAGCGAAGCAAAAGCAATCCGCTCTGCAGATTCTAGTGTGGCCAAAGCCGAAGAGATTGCGCAGGCGGCCCTCGTCCTGCTTTCCGAGCGTGCGAGCTTCGTGATCAGCAGCCCGATGATCGCGGACGGCGGTATGTCCGTTCGGCTGACATAGAGACCGCCAGTTCTGTCCCGCGTGGCTGCATCGGCCACGCGGGACAGAAGCCGTTCTTCGCGGGCGCTATTTGAGCGGCAGGAACAATTCCACGACCACCTCATGTGCGGGCACCTCCGGGATGAGAGCGAGCCGGCGCTGACAATAGATCGGGAAGTCACGCGCTTCCTCGCCGCTGTCCGGCAGCCAGTCACGATAGAGGTAGAGTGCGGCGGGTTCGAGATTGTTGGTGTTGCCGGGATAGCACAGCACCGCACAGCGCCCGCCGGGGATCACGCCGGCCTTCATCCCCTCGTCGTTCGCCTCGACCGGCTGGTCGGTGCCGACGCACAGGTCCATGCTGTAGTCGGCCGGGTTCGCGGGACACCTTTCGGATCGAAAGACCATGAAGCTGGAGCGGCCTGTCTCGGGCGACAGGTCCGTTGCCTTGCACCAGGTCTTGAACCGCTCGATGGTCGCGCCGAGCGTTGCCCTGTCGCCCCGATGCTCCATGATCGCCACCGGCGTCGGGGGCATGTCGCGGATGGTCACGTCGTCGTCAGTGAAGATGATCTGCATGAGCTTGTTCCTTGCGTTGTCCAGAGGCCCGAAGGCGGCAAGCCACGGCGCCCAGTCGGGCGACTTCCGGAACGACGAAGGCGACTGCCCGAACCGTTGCTGAAAGGCGCGGGCGAAGGCATCGGGAGCATCGTAACCGGCATCCATCGCTATGTCCGTGACGCTTTCGGCGTCGTTCCAGGCCAATTGGCGCGACGCGCGCCGCATACGGGCGAGTTGGACATAGCGATGGACGGACAACCCGAACGTTGCCGCAAACTGCCGGTGGAAATGAAACTTCGAGAAGGCGGCGACCCGGCTCAGCGTTTCCAGATCCAGATCGCCGTCGATGCCGGTCGATATGATCCAGCACCCGCTGCATCCGGGCATGATAGGTCTGAAGCGCCGCCTTCATCGTTTCGTTCTCCGTGGCGGCTCCATCTAGAGGTTCAGGGCCGTGACGCGCTCGACCGATCTTGCGGTTTCGGCAGATCACGCATGGTTCTAACCATGGATCGCCAGCGTCCCTACCGCCGCTGCCATCAGAACGACGGCACCCGGCAGATGGCTCCATTCACGACAGCGGATCAGCGTCGCCGCCGCGGCCAGCAGGATCACGCTACTGCCTATCGCGCCGGCCCACCATGTAGCCGGCACCAACAGCAGCAATCCCGCAATGATCTCGAGCCCGCCTGTCACCCGATGAAAACCGGCTGGATAACCCCAGCGCACAAAGGACTCGAGCACTGACCGAGGACCGACGAAATTGACGATGCCGGCCCCGATCATCACGACGCCGAGCGCAATCGGAAGCCCGACCGCGAAGAGTTTGACTACTGGCATAGGATGGCCCTCACGCTGTTGGCTGCCGGGGTCCGCCATGCGTACCCGGCTGGCCGAGCGGTGCGAGGGCACCGATCTGGGTGAAGATGTCGAGCGTGTTGAGTTCGTCCCAATGCTCGACGAAGCGTCCGTCCTCCACGCGCCAGATGTCGATCGAGCGCATGGCGAAGGAGTTGCCTGTCGCGGGATAGCCAAGGAAGTCGCCCGTGTGCGTTCCCTCATAGCGGTAGCGACCGACAAGGCGCGAGCCATCCGCCGAGACGAAGACGTCTTCGGCGTACACCTTCAGGTCGGGCACGCCCGCGACGATCGCGCCGAAGACCTTCTTGACGCCCTCGGGGCCGGGTTCGGCGAAGGCGTTGTGGTTCACATAGTTGGGCGCGACGATCTCATCGAAGCGCGACACGTCGTGACCGGATACGATCTCGGCGAAGAGGTAGCCGAGGGCTACGGGATCGGTTGACATTGAAGTCTCCTACGTTAAACGAGACTAATTGGTCTCGTAATGGTATATAGTGAGACTGATCAGTCTCGTAAAGGACCACTGATGACCAACTCTGCCTTGCCCCGCCCCGGACGCGTTCTCGATCCAGCCAAGCGCGCGGCGATCCTCGAAGGCGCGCGCGTTGTGTTCATGCGCGAGGGGTTCGCGCTGGGTTCGATGGACGCGGTTGCCGCCGAAGCCGGCGTGGGCAAGCAGACCATCTACCGCCACTTCCGGTCGAAGGAGGCACTGGTCGAAGCGCTGGTCGAGGCGATGTGCGCGCCAGAAGTCGTCCGGCCGCCGACAAGGCCGTTGCCGGCCGCACAGCGGCTTCGCGAACTGTTGCTGGCGTTCGTGACCGGCGTCACAAGTCCGGACAGCATCCGGCTTTACCGCGCCATCGTTGCCGAGGCAGATCGAATGCCTGACCTCGGACGCTTGTTCTGGGAGGCCGGACCGCGTCAAGTCCGGGTCGCAATCGCACAGCTATGGGCCGAAGAGCACGATGCCGAAACGGCGCCTGTCGTCGCAGAGCAGCTCGTCCAACTGGCGCTGGGCGACGGGTACCAAGAGTTGGTCCTGGGAACGGGGTCGCCCAAACCCGAGGTCTTCGGGCATCAGATCGATGCCGCGCTGGCGCTCCTGGAAGTGACGTCGCACCACCCCGTCTGTCCAGCAGAAGACTAAGCATAGCGAGAGAGCCTTATGATGCCTTCTTCAAAAAAGCTGGTCCTGCGAGCGTTGGCAGGAGAGCGGACTGAACGACCTCCCATCTGGCTAATGCGTCAGGCAGGCCGTTACTTGCCGGAATACCATGTCACGCGGGACGCCGCCGGAGGCATGCTGAGCTTGTGTAACTCGCCTCAATATGCCGCGGAGGTCACGCTCCAGCCGCTCCGGCGCTTTCAACTTGACGCTGCAATCCTGTTCGCCGATCTCCCGCAACTCGCGGCGGCACTTGGGCAGACTCTAGAGTATCGCGAAGGCGACGGTCCTGTCCTAAGCCCGCCAATCCGTTCCACCGACGACATCCAACAGCACCTGAGCCTATCGCGTCTCCATGAGGAGTTGGCCCCAGTCTACGAGACGGTTCGGCTGCTGTCGGCGTGCCTTCCCTCAGAAGTCGCTCTCATCGGCTACGCTGGTGCACCGTGGACGGTGGCCACATACATGGTCGAAGGTCGGGGTGGAGGCGAGTCCGATCATGCGATCATCAAGCAATGGGCGCTGAGCGATCCAAATGGATTTCAACCGCTCATTGACATGCTGACCATTGCGACAACCCAGTTCTTGGAGCGGCAAATCGAATCCGGAGCCGAAGCAATACAAATATTCGAGAGTTGGGCCGGGATATTGCCAGAGCCGTTCTTCCGGCGCTGGTGTGTTCAACCTGTCGCTAATATTATTGAGACGCTTCGACAGAAACACCCTCATATACCTGTCATCGCTTTCCCCCGAGCCGCAGGCCTCTTATACCAGGGGTATGCTCAGGCTACCCATGCTAATTGCATTGGGCTCGATAGCACCGTCCCATTGGGCTGGGCCTCCGAGACCATTCAGCGAAGGCTAGGTCGCTGCATCCAAGGTAACCTCGATCCGCAATTGTTGGTTGTCGGAGGGCAGGCGCTGGCTGCCGACGCTGAACGCATTCTTCGTGATGCGAGCGAGGGGCCGTTCATTTTCAACCTCGGACACGGTATTCTAAAGACGACACAACCCGAACATGTCGCAGCACTGGTTCGCCAAGTAAGGGCCTGGCGTTCGTAGCAGCTCTCGACCCTCCCTCATGCAGTGGCGAATATCCTAAGTTTTGCGTCAAGCCGAGGCGCCGCCGTCGATGACAATATCCTGGCCGACGACATAGGAGGCAGAATCGGATGCCAGCCAAAGCGCGGCGGTGGCTATCTCATCGGTTGTCGCCACACGCTTGGAAGGATTGGTGGCGGCCACACGTGCATCGCGCGCTGCGCGATCCTCGCCGGGGCGCATAGACAGCGGCGTATCTACTGGCCCAGGGCAAAGGCAGTTGATGCGGATGCTGTGCGCGATGGCCTCCAAGGCCGCCGTTCTCGTCAGGCTGCTGACAGCGGCCTTGGAGGCGGCGTAGGCTCCTAGCGTCGGACGAACGATCCGTGCTCCGATATTCGAGCCGATATTGACGATTGCTCCGCCGCCGGTGGCCTTCATCGAGCGGATTTCATGTTTCATCGACAGCCACAGACCGGTCACGTTGACCTGAAAGACACGGGCGAACGCTTCCGCGTCCATGTCATCGACCGGGCCGCCTAGTACGATCCCTGCGGCGTTCACCGCGATGTGTAACGATCCAATGCGCTCGACCAAGGCGCCAACCGACGCCTCATCTGTAACATCGACCGAAACGCAGAGGGCATCGCCACCCGCCTTACGGATCATTCGTGCGGTATCTTCCAATTCCGACAGCCTGCGGCCTGCCACCACCGTCCTCATTCCTGCCTTGGCGAAAGTCATGGCGATGCTGCGCCCGATACCGCTACCTGCACCGGTAACAAGGGCTGTCTTGCTGGAAAGCTCAAAGTTGGACATGGATCTGCCTATTTATGTATTAATCGGCACACAAATAGGCAATTGCGCAGCCCCTGTCGAGCGACATATATATGTCGATCAGTACAAAAAGAGAAACGCATGGCTGAACGAGGCCGTCCGCGAAATTTTGACCGCACGCAAGCGTTGGATCGGGCGTTGATGGCGTTCTGGCAAGACGGTTTCGAGGCGACGTCGATGACTGATCTTGTCGAGGCGATGGGGATCAACTCTCCCAGCATCTATGCGGCGTTCGGATCGAAGGAACGCTTGTTCGCGGAGGCGTTGCGGCACTACGGCTCGTTCTACGCTAACGCGTTGCCTGACGCTTTGAACAAAGCGCCCGATACGGCAAGTGCGATGGATGCGATGTTCGAAGCGGCGGTCGACCTTTTTACACGATCGGACACACCAGGCGGCTGCTTCGTCGTGAACTCAGTTGCCAGCAATGCGCCGAACAGCCCCGAAATGGAGGAATCCTTGAAACAGCTCCGGCGGGAGCGTTTGGAGCAGATAGCCGAACGCTTGGCCAGGGACGTGCGCAGCGGCAGCCTTCGGCATGATACGCCTGTTCAGGAACTGGCTGACCTCTATGCCGCGATCCTCCAGGGGCTTGCACAGGCCGCACGCGACGGCCTTGGCAAGGAGCGTCTGGCAAAGTTGTCCGGCCAATCCAGGAATCTCATTTCTCCCTGGATGATGGATTGAAGTATTGACGTGTGTGCGGCGGGATGGCTTAGTCCGTCGCATCGTCCGGTTTTTCGCGCCATCGTGGCCGAGGCCAGTCGAATGCCGGGCCTGGGACGCTTGTTCTGGGAGGTTGGGTCGGGTCTGGAAGCGCCGCTCGGCGTCGGCGATGAGGAGGGTAGCTCTGTTTCATCACCCCATCGCGGTCCTTCGCGTCGAGCCAGGTGTTCTGGATCGCCAAGGATTCAATTTGGCCGTTTGGGGGCCGTTACCGGCCTGTCCGGTTCCAACGCATGCCCCGCGGATTGCCGCCGTTCGGCATACCGTTGGCGTTTCTGATGGCCTATCCGATCGTGAACACTCACGCTCTTGGTGCGGTTACAAAGGCTTTGAAGGCTTGGGAGATCGTATTTCGGCCGGCCTGCATGTGCCGGCAGTTGAATTGTAGCGCTTGTTCAGGGACGCAAGCCGACCTTCCAACCGTCCGTGGCCCTGTCCAGGTGCTGTTCGGTGACGGTGTTCGGATCATCGCGCGCCTCTAGCAAAGCGTGGTCGCCGTCGACCGCGACGCTCATGATCTGCTTTCGCCGTGCCTCGCCCTGAGCGCCACCGCGCATGCGGGCGAGAAACTCGTTGAATCCTTCCTCTCCGAACATTTCCGCCATGCCCTTCAGGTCGGCAAGCTTCTCGGGAGTCATGTAAGGGATTGCGGCCTTGAGACCTCCCTCGATGAGCGCGTGCTCGTAGGCGAGAAAGGCGTCGGCCTGCGGTGATTTCCGGGCGGCTTCACCTTTGAGCGTCTGCGCTCCGGCCGCGCTCGCGACAAAAAGAGTCAATATGGCCATAGCAAGAATGGGGTGCCGCATCAGAATCCATTTCTATCAACTGGCCGACCAAAAACGATTGTCAAAATCTGTTCTGACGGCGCCCGCACCTTCGCTCTTCGGCGACCTGGAGACTATTGTGCTTCGCGCAATAGCGGACCACTATCATACGATAGTGGTCGCCCGCCGGTGTCGGCGCGTGTGGAGGGGGAGACGCCAATGGGCGTTGCGATCTCCAGGATCGGGCACCTTGTCATGCAGGGCGTGCTGGACAGCACGGCTTGGGACGAGGGTTTGTCGGCCATTACGCGGGCCGTGCGGGCGGACCACCTCGTCGCCGTTCTCCCTCATGAAATGGATGACCCCCACGCGCTCGTCACGCCGCTTGCCTGGGGAAGCGGCGTTGCCGACGAGAACATCTGGGCCTTGGCAGATTATCCCGCCGACGTGGCGGTGCTCTCGCGCCTGCTGCCGGCGGGCAGGATGGTCCTGCAGGATGACGTGGTGCCGCTGCCGGTCCTGTGTCAACTGGCCGTGTTCGAAGGCGCGATCAGGCCGATGGGCGGGCGCCACGCCGCCGTTGCGCGCACAACGGCGGGCGGCTTTGTCGCTGCCTGCCGAGGCCGGATAGAAAAGCCGTTCTCGGATAGTGAGCGGGCGACCCTGACGGACCTGCTGCCGATACTGACATCGGCCCTGAACCTGAAACGGCATGTGCAGTTGCTGAAGGGTCGGGTCGCCACGCTCGAAGCTGCCCTTGACGATCTCTCGACCGGCGTGATCTTCCTCGATGTGCAGCGGCGTGTCCTTCGCGCCAACAGCGCCGCCGAGACTATTTTCGCCCGGACGGGACAACTGCTGACCATGCCGGCGATGCTGTGGGGCGGCGGCGGAATGGAGAGCCGCCGGCTCGCCCGGATCATCGACGAGAGTTCCGGCGCGATCACGCTTGTCCGCAGCGAAACGGCATTGCCGCTGGCGGTTCGGGCGCTGCGCATGCCTGCGCCGGAAGGCGGCGCGATCCCGGTTCCCCGAAAGACGGCGACGATCCTGTTCGTGAGCGATCCAAATCGCCCGGCGCCGGCCGGTATAACGGGCCTCTGTGCTGCCTTTGGATTGACGCCACGCGAAACCGACATCGTGGCGTTGCTGGTGGCGGGAGAAGGACCGGCGGACATCGCGGCCAGGCTGGGAATTTCTCTCGGGAACGTCCGTGGCCACCTGAACCGCATCTTCGGCAAGACCGGCACGGGCTCTCAGGCCCAACTCGTCGCATTATGCCTCTCGGCCATCCATTGAGGCGAACCGCAGGGTGTAGAACCTGAAGGGCGTAAACGGCGTCTGCTATAGTTCGGAGAGTATTTCCCGCTTTCGGGCCTCGTAATCCTCCCGTGTAATTGCGCCGACGTCTCTCAACCGGGCAAGCTCACGGATACGGTCCTCAATGGTATCGGCGGTGCGAGCCGGCTGACGAACTTTAATTCGGATTCCTTTTACTGGCCACGCCCAACTGGACGTTGTGGTCTCCGACAAGGTCAATCCGCTCAGCTTGTCTTGCGCAAAGGAGCCAACCCTGCGCGCGCCCAGTGACAGCACGTACCGGAAAGGCATCATGAGCAGCGGCCACAAAGCGAACAGCGCGGTGGCGTAGATGAAGCTGGAAAAGAACAGGCCTCTCGCCGTCACCGGCTGTCGCGAACCGTCGTCGCCGACGCAAAAGAGCTCGCGGGTGACGCCGAACTGCCCCGGCTTGTAGGAATATGAGGACGACACCGTTTCCAGCTTGCCTCTACAGATTATTGGCGCGGCGATATGGGTCAGCGGCGGATAGAGCGCACCACCGGCCACCCCGATCATGGTGCCCATAAACAGGCTGATGACCAAGCGCATCGTCAGCGAAAGCGCCCGAAGTGCGCGCAGCCACGACGCTTTTTTCACCGGATTCGGGTTGGGATATTCTTTGCCGATCATCGGTCCATGGCCGGCTATCGTGCCGCCGCAGTAGCGGCCAGATCAATCGTTCACGCTAACGTCCGTGAACTGAAACCCCGCCGGTGTGCTGGTGAAGGTGAAGATGTTTTCGTAACAGGAGATATGGTAATTGTCGTTGTTCTCCTCATCACGATCATAGACGGCTTTTTCGCGCAGGATGCAGGCTCGATTTTTCTTGGTAAAGAACTCCGGATAGGCTTTCGCACGGAATTGGGCAGCATCAGAATATGTCTTATCCTCCATGAAGGGCAGCTTGGTCATGCCTGCGATGGTTGATGAATCGTTGGCTTTCAGGGCTGCTCGAAACTTCGCGATGAATCCGTCAAACTCTGTCTGTATTGCATGCGTTGCGGCCGCCTTTTTCGCTGCATGAGCGAGAGGAGCCGCCGGGCTCAGGAGAATGGTGGCGAGAACAATTCGGACCAGGATGTTCATTGTAGCGTTTCCCTGGGAGACGAGGTTTGGCTCCCTCGGAGCTGGGGCAAGACTCCACGATAATGACGTAGCGCAGCGGCTGCACCACTATCGAATGGTAGTGGCGGGCGGCAATCCCGTCGTCGCTGCGATGCCGGGCCACAGCGAGTGACGATCACTACGTTACGCTATGGCGCTCAGCACTTCGCTTTCCGCGGACTCATCGGAAAGCAAGATTGCTACGAATATGCAACGCATGCCGAGAGCACTATTCCTCGGCTGGGGAAGGCCCTGGCCAACGCGGCGACTTCGGGCTCCAACCTCGCGAGAAGGCCTGGAAATAAAGGACCGCGAGGTTTTCGCGGCACATTTCTGCCTGGAACATCCCGATCGAGTGTTGCTGGTCATAGGCGGTGTCGCATCGCTCGCCACGGTGGCGGTAAAGACTGAGCTGGGCGCGTCGCAGACGGTCCAGAAAGGCCGTCTCGCACTTGGCGATGACCGTTTCCGCCAACTCGGCGTCTCCGCTCGAACCCCAGGCGCATTCCTCATGCAGTGCATGTGCGGCCAGGCAATCGGATACAGCCTGCAAATTCTCGCTGAAGATCGGCTCGTCTCCAGCAGGGCATTTTTCGGCGCGTGCGGGGGAGGCATCGACGACCATGGCCATGCAAGCGGCCGCAACCATCGATGGCCATGAATTCAGCACCCTGAACGCCCTCGTAGCGCGTGATTCCGTTCGCAATGATGATCGAACGCGCTGGCCACGCCGCTATCGGATGGCAGCGGAGCAACTATGCGCGGGGACCTTTTCGGCCGGGACGTGACGATCCTCATCGGGCGACCGGCCCGGCGAACCATGATATTCCGAGGAAGAACACTGCGCCGATCAAGATCAATGGGGTGGCCAGATTTCTGTAGAATCTCGCTTTGGGATCCGCGCCAGGTTTCGTGCCGATGACCCCGTAAGCCAGAATGGCGAAGCCAACAGCACCGAGCAGGAGGCAGGCCGAGCCTCCAATTGCCCATATGCCGCGTAGATGAAGGTTCTCAAAATTCTTGAGGCGCCAAGGCCCCACGCGGTAAGGCATGACCAGGTCATCGGCGATGACACCGTGTATCGCATAGGCGGCAATCGCGATTGCGACAACAAACCCGATCAGCTTGCGTATTTCAGTTGGCAGAGGCCGCAAACAGCTTCTCCCATTGCTCGGCATGACCGCTGGCGCGTGCCGCGTCGTCCCATTCCAGCTTCGTGCATTTGCGAAGGGTCTGGCAGTTGCCGGGGTCGCTGGCGGTGCACATGGTGACCTTGCCGTTGGTTAGTTTGAACGTCGCCCTGTCCGAAGGATCGACCGCCAGCGAATGCGCCGCCCCCTCGAACACGTCGCATGTCAGGTCGGCCTTGCAGCGCATGAACTGGCGGGGTTGAAGCAGTTCGTCTTCGCCGCCAGCAAGATATTCGATGAGCCCGTCGAGGTGGATGATATAGGGACTGGTCGAGCAGATTAGGTGCATGACATCGGGAGTGGCGTCGCCGTCATCGGGCGGTCCGAAGGCCCACATGCCGGCCATTCCGTCCGCCAGTTGAACGGTATCCTGCTTCTGCTGCAACGTATAGATAACACCCATCGCCCCGTGCGGCCGCGCCACGATCCTCTGATCGTCGGTGAACCCGGCGCCATAGCCTTCGGACAGGCTGTTGAGCTTGACGATCAACTCTCCGGAAGCCGCATCCCAGATACGGACATAGTCGTCGGACGAGCCTGTGACGATGCGGGCACCGTCCGGGCTGAAGGCGGCAGATAGTACTTTTTCAACGCCCTCTTCCTGCAAGGTGGCGATCTCCGCGCCACTGGCTGCGTCGAACACGCGCGCAATGCCGTCGTCGGCTCCGGTCACGATGCTCTTGCCTTTGCGGTCGAACGCTGCCGTCTCCACATCGGCCTGGTGCTGCAGCGTCGCGATGCCGTTCCCGTTTACTGCATTCCAGACCCGCACGGTCTGGTCCCGCCCGATGGTCAGGATGCGCGTTCCGTCCGGGCTGAAGCCGACCTGGTCAACGGCTTTCTCATGGCCTTCCAACCTTGCGATCTTCTGGCCGGTGGCGGCGTCCCAGACAACCACGGTCTTGTCCTTCGCGGCGGTGGCGACACGCCCGCCGTCAGGACTGAAGCTGGCGTCTGTTGGCGGGGCCGAATGGCCGTCCAATATGGCAACCTCTCGCGGACCTTCGATCTGCCAGACCGCCGCCGTGTCATCTTGCCTGAGCATGACGATTGACTTGCCGTCCGCGCTGAAAGGCTCGCGAGGAAGACCGATGATGAGCGTCTGCGCATCAAGCGGTATCGCCGCGACTTCCTTTGAATAATCGGCGGTACTCCAGAAGCGCAACGCTTCCTCGGCCATCACCATGAGCATTGAGCCGTCCGGGCTCCAGGCGACGGAGGACGCCCTGCCCTTCAATTCGGCCACCTGCTTGCCGTCCGCCGTGTCGAAGATCATCGTCCCGGCATCGGTGGCGAGCGCAACACGGTCCCCGGCCGGGCTGAAGCGAACGGCGTAGACAGCTTCATCCACGCTGAATACGCGCGATGCGTAGAGTTCGCCGGCGAATGCTACGCCGGTCATCGAGATCGTGACCAGCCAGAACTCCAGCAGGATCGCTATTCGTTTCAGGAACGTCGCCAAGCCAACCTCCCGCCGCACGCGGTCCATATGGGGTCGATCGCGATATCAGCCCTGAACCGCAGGATAGCGGGCAGGATCGGCGTCCGACACTATCATTCGATAGTGGTGCCGGGCACGATCTGGCATCCATCGTCGATGGTATCGAAGTCGCGAGATGGGCGTTATGCACGAGCCAATCCAGGATGCGTCGGCATAGGTCGAGCTGCCGATCACCTTGTGCCAAGTCGAAACCGGAACTGGCTGGTGACGATGGTGGAACGACGGCCGTAGCGGTCCTCGCTGCGTGGGATTACCGGATCAAGAACGCGCGCGTCCCTGCTTGAAATCTGTGTGTTGAAGTTTGGTCACGAAATTGCCTCTGCCGAGCGAACACAGCATCTGGGCTCGATCCGACGATGCGCTCGTAGATCGTCGGATCGGTTGCTCCTTCACAACCAAACAAGACGATCTGGCTGTCGCCATTGAGAGAGAGCGTCGTTCTCAGCAAGTCGTCTGACGCCGCTTTCAGCAGCACGCCCATGCCGCCGGCCGCGGATTCCCCACTGACAACGGGAATATCGCCGTCGCCGCGCGCAAGCGCATTCATGGCGTCCTCGACCCAGAAGTCCGGAATTCGAAGATAGTCGCTCCCAAGCCATTCGAGGATCGCCCAGGCCGCGGGAGACACCTCGCGGCAGGCCAGCCCCGCCATGAGAGTCTTGAGCGAGCCTTTGGAGGGCGTGGGACGGTTGTTTTTGGCGCTCTGGAGCAGGCAGTCCGCCTCGTTGGGCTCAATCACGACAAAGCGCGGCAAGGCAAACTTCAGCCTTTGCTGGAAGCCTAGAAACACTGCAGCCGCGATGCTCCCAACGCCGCCCTGCATGAACACATGAGTGATACTCCGGAGGTCCGGAATCTGGTCCAGCGCTTCCTCGACCATGACCATATAAGCGTTCATAACGTGGCGAGCGATCGGAGATTTGAAATTGTCCCACGACGTGCTGCTGACGAAATGCCAGCCGTTGATCCGGGCATCTTCCTTCGCGCGGGCGACGGAAGCCTCATACTCGCCGTCGATCCGAATAACGATCGCGCCTAGCCGCTCCATTGCCTCCTTTCGGCCGGCGCTGACGTGCCCATGAATGTAATCCACGCATCGGCAGCCGAAGACCTTGGCGCCATAGGCGAGCCCACGCCCCTGGTTCCCGTCCGTCGCGACGCAGACCGTGACGCGCTCGGTGATCGAGCGAAACTCGCCGGACCGCAGCTCCTCCGTCGTTGGACGCTTGCCCGTGGCACCTTCAACTTCGTCGATCAGAAGCCGCGCCACCGCGTAGGGTGCGCCGAGGGCCTTGAAGCTCGCGATGCCGCGCCCGAACCGCTCGCTCTCGTCCTTGTAGTAGACCTTGCCTACGCCAATGCGGACGGCAGCTGCATCGAGCGTACGTAGCGGCTGGGGTTCATACTCCGGCCAGGTGTGGATTTCGCTGACAGCCTCG
Organism: Mesorhizobium sp. 2RAF21; assembly: GCF_052115345.1. Lineage (NCBI taxonomy): Bacteria > Pseudomonadati > Pseudomonadota > Alphaproteobacteria > Hyphomicrobiales > Phyllobacteriaceae > Mesorhizobium > Mesorhizobium sp. 2RAF21. The sequence continues at coordinate 71,686 of NZ_JBFRGM010000026.1, forward strand.
TCCCAGCCCTGGAGATTTTCGATCGCTGGTCTGGCCGCCTCTTCGGCATGCGAGGTCAGGTGGTAGGCGTTTGCGTGATGTGCGTAGGCCAGTTTCATCGGATTCTTTCGATAAGGAGGTGAACGCATGCGGCACTATGGCTTGATGATCCCAGATCGCCCGCTCGGGATCCTGCTCGCCGTCTCTATGGTGCCGGCGGACCTGATAGATGAATTCCGTGCGTCGGCCGCTGTAGCTTTGCATAACTGAGGCCACTAACGGCGCACCATGCCGGCCGTGGCAGATGCGAGCCGCTTTCCCCCTATATCCGATCCATTCTCACTAAGCCCCTCTTGGAGGCTTCGATCGTGCCCCCTATTCGATCAGCGACTGCTTGCCCGGACACGAGTCCACGAAGATAGAGCGCAAGCAATCTTTCCGCTTCGCGCTGAACTCCACCTTGGACACGGGCAATCGCAAACTGGAATCCCAAACCCTGCACAAGGCTCAGGAACATTGTTGCTGCATCTTTCGGATCGACGGTTTCCGACACAGAGCCATCGGACTTGGCGCGCTCGAGGACGGCAGAGAGACGTGCCATGTAGCCTTTGTGGATGGTTCCGAAGCGCACCTGGAGACTCGGAAACTGGAGCCTGAGGTGATCGGAGAACACAAGCTTGGCAAGCGCGGGATAGCGTTCGATCAGCCGGATATGCTGGAGAAACATGCCGCCGAGCACGACCAGCGCTGCCTCGTCTGCTTCGTCGGCCAACATATAGATGCCGACGAGATGCTGTTCCAGCCAATCCATCACCGCCAGCCACAGGGCTTCCTTGGTCGGAAAGTGACGGAACACGGCAGGCTGCGTGACACCGATCCGGTCGGCGATGAGCTGGAAGCTGACCGCCTCCGTGCCGTGAGTGGCAACGAGTTCCAGCACCGTCTCGACGATCTGCTGCTTTCGCGATTCTGCCGGGAACCTCTCGGCGGCCTTGAGTGCGCTTGCCATGACAACCTCTTGATAAGTGAGTTTGTACATACTAACTGATTGCCCGTCAACCCATCGAAAGGAGGCCGGCCATGGCCTACGAACTCCACGACCAGGCACTCGCAGCATTGAGAAACACCGGGCCCGAACTGAGAAACGGCGCTCCCAATCACGCGCCGATGGTGATCGAGGCACTGACCGTGCTGGGCCATGACGACGCAATCCTGCCATGGATCGAAAACTTTCGGCCACAGCTTGCCGACGACCCGCGGACAAGTGTCGTGCTTGACGGCGAGTGGGAGGCGGCTCTTGGCGACTACACCCGCCTGGGCGCGTGGCAGAACCTGTTTCGGCGGGAGCTCCAGAGTGCATCCTGGACCGACGTGCTCGAAACCTGGTTGCCTCGCCTCATTCCTGGCAGCATGGCATCTGGCACGCACGGCATCATCCGGTGCGGCCATGCCAGCCGCGCGCTGGCCAACGCGGTCACGCCGGCGAGGCTCGATGAACTGGCGAAAGCGCTGGCCTACTGCGCGGCCCGCTACAGGCTAGTCGGCGGTGAGCCGCGGCTGGATGGTGTCCTTGCCCTGGAGGAGGCGACGCGGCAGCTTCCTATATTGGAGACCAGTTCCGACCGCAGCGGCCCGCCGCCCCGTGTCGTCAAGCGCTTGAACGAGCGGCCCGATTTCACCGCTGCGGTGGCTCGCCTCGCGCCACCATCCAACGTTTCGGTCGCCCTGAGCGAATTGGCCGAGATCGGTGCGCGCCTTTATCTGCACGACGCCGGCCGTCATCCCCTTGTCCTCCTTCACACGGTGACCGGTCCTGCCGCCATTCAGCTGATCGTCGCCAACGGGTCGTCAAAGCTCGCCGGCATCGCATTCGCTTATAGCTGGCAGGCCCTGGCGGCCTGGGCATCCGCCTACAGTCGAGGCTTATCCGCCGATCCGCTGCCGACGACTGCTGAAACATGGAAGACGATCATCGACTTGTCGGTCGAGAGCGGGGACGATCATGCGATCAAGTTTGCCGAAGCGTGCCGGCGTCTTGAGCGGCAGTATCCGTCCCCGGTCTTTCGCGCTGCGGCTGCCGACTGGGTCCATCGCGTTGTCGAGGCAAGAGACTGGGAGCCCCAGCAACTTGTCGACGCCGGCATCAGAACCCGGCTGGCGGCAGGCTGATTCTCAAATCGAAAACGCGTTGCACTTTCAGCCTGTCGACCGGGAATTCCCGCCATCGCAAACTGGAGAAGACAAATGGAGAAGAAAGTTCAGATCACGGGCTTCGGCGGCGTCGATCGATTGACGGTATCTGCGGACGCGCCGGCCGAGCCCGGTCCCGGCCAGATACGCATCCGCCATGACGCCATCGGCGTCAGCTTCATCGACATCTACCACCGGACCGGCCTCTACCCGTTGCCGCTGCCGGCCACGCTCGGCGTTGAAGGCGCCGGCGTGGTCGAAGCGGTCGGTCCGGGCGTGACAAGGCTCTCGCCCGGCGACCGGGTCGCCTATGCCGGCGCGCCCGTCGGCGCGTATGCCTCAACGCGCTTCCTGCCCGAAGCGCGCGCCATCCGCATCGGCGACGACATCTCCTCGCAACTGGCCGCGGCCTCCATGTTGCGCGGCGTCACCGCCCATATGCTGCTGACCCGGACCTATCCGGTCGGGCCTGGAACGACGATCCTCGTTCATGCCGCCGCCGGCGGGACCGGCGGGTTGCTGGTGCGCTGGGCCAAGCACCTTGGTGCCACGGTGATCGGAACGGTCGGTTCGCCGCACAAGGCGGCTCTCGCCCGCACGGCCGGCGTAGACCATGTCGTCGTCGGTCGCGATGCCGATATTGTCGGCGAGGTCGGGAAACTGACGGACGGCCTTGGCGTCGACGTCGCCTATGACGGCATAGGCGGCGACATGCTGTTGAAGACACTGGCCTGCGTGCGGCCGTTCGGCACCGTCGCCAGCATCGGCCAGGCGGGCGGCCCCATTCCACCGCTCAACGTCGAGGAGATCGGCCCGCGCCGTTCGCTTTCGCTGGCCCGTCCGAGCTTCATGGCCTACTCGGCCGATATGAAACGCTATCGCGCCGCTGCGGAAGCCGTCGTGGCGGCAATGCGGCAGGGCATCGCAAGCACTGTTGGGGTAACCTATGCGTTGGACGAGGCGGCACGGGCGCATGCCGACCTCGAAGCCGGGCTGACTACAGGAAGCCCGATCCTCATCCCATGAAGGCAAGGCCCGCATGCCTGACCGCTGCCTTGGCGGCGAGCCAAACTTACGATTCCGTCCCCCGTCAACTCAGAGAAGGATTCCACAAATGCCCGCTGTTCTAGATGGCCACAGCATGTTCGTCGTCGATCTGCATTACGTCGTTTCGCTCGACCGCGTTGACTCCGTCATCCCCGATCATGTCGAATTCCTCAAGCGGAACTATGCCTCGGGGGCATTCATCGCCTCCGGCAGGAAAGCCCCCAGGACCGGAGGGATCATCATCGCCATTGCGGAGAATCGCGGAAAGCTCGATGCGATACTGCGTCAGGACCCGTTTCAGCAGATGGGCCTCGCCCGATATACCGTTACGGAGTTCATTCCCTCAATGCTCGCTCATCGGCTCAACGGCTAAAGGTACGAGTTCGCTCCTTCGGAGAAAACTTTTCCAACCTACACTGAGGCATCGAGTCAGAGCATCAGTGCTGGAGCTCCATGCTGATAAATCTGACGTCGAGCTTCGGCGACAAAGGGGCCGCTTCCGGTCAGGCAGGTTCCAGCAATCGGCCATGACATAGCTGCCATCGGCCAGTGCTCAGCATGCAAGTGCCGGGTTCCAATTCGCCGTCGGCTGTTGCCGCGCCTACTTCATCGAGGCCTTCAACTAACATGACCGAGTGCGACGAAAGCTGCTCCCAGATGCCCTTTCAGGGGAGCGGCTTTGTGTGGCCCGCAGTCAGTTCGCCGGGCGAATGCTGTCCACTTTCAGCTTGCCGGATTTAACCGAATAGGTCACCGTGACCTTTTCGCCGACCTTGACGGTTTCGGCTTCGATGCCCTCGGGAAGCGTGAACTTTCTGCCGTCTGACAGCGTAATCGAATCGCCGCTCTTGTCGACGGTCTTAACCGTGCTGGTGACCGTCTTGGCGAAAGCGGCGCCGGACGAGGCGAGTGCGACAGCGGCGGCGAGAACGATGGCTGACTTCTTCATCTTCATGTTCCTGTTTAATTGCGTTGCGAGATGCCGCCATGTGCTTCCTGCCTGTGGCGACGCTGGCAAGCCGGTCGGGCCGGCAGTTGTAACCCTCCCGATTGGAAGGCATGGCCGATCGTATAGGGGCGGATTCTCGACCGCCTTGCCGTAAGCATACAAATTGGTAATGCCGGCCAGGGTGCGACGCGCGGAGAGCCAACCACCACGCCCGTGGGTGGCTTCCGGCATAGCGGAAACAATCGGTCGAAACGTCAGAAGTCTCGCAGGTATTCGGCCTCATGGCCGGCAGCCGGCTTGGAAAACATGATGGCGGCGATCACGGAAACGGCCACGAGACAGAGCACGACGCCAAGATAAGCCCAGGGGATCGACAGCGCCTCGGGCGGCGGATCGAACACGCCCGTCAGGAGCTTGACCAGCATCCACGCCGTGACGACACCTGACAAGAGACCGAAAACGAACCCTCCGACGATCACCAGCGTGCCCTCGCCCCACAGGAAGGCCGCCAGTTGGCGAGGCTTGGCGCCGATTGCGCCGAGGACCGCGAAGGTCCGGCGGCGCTCGATGAAACCCAGGGCCAGCATCAATCCGGCAGCCGCTGCGGCCATGACGACGGAAAATGCGAGTTCGATCGTCGTCAGCCCGCCAAGGTCCACTGCGGTGAGGCTTGAGCCGATGAGATGGGTGGCCTGTCCGATGTCCGTGACTTTCAAGGACGGAACGGCAGTGAGCGCGGCCTTTGCCTGCAGCGCCAGAACAGCCGGGTCTCCCTTGGCCCGCATCAGGACATATTCGGCTGCATCGGTGCCGGTCATGCTGGCGACATAGGCGGCATTGGCGACCAGGAAAGAGTCCTTCGGCGCGGTTGGGAATTCACGCGCCACGCCGATGAACTTGAAGGGAACGGCATGGTACTGATGGTCCCTCGCATCGAGGAGCCGCAGGTTGATCGTATCGCCCTGCTGGAGCTGGAAGTCCTGCACCGTCTCCTCCGACACCAGAACGCCGTTCGGCGTGGCGGCGAGCCTTGCCAGGATCGTGCCGGCATCGCCGCCGCTGAAATAGGCGTCGGACAAGCCGGTCGCGCGACCGAGGCGGGCGGGATCGATGCCATAGAGATCCTGAAGGTCGGTCCCGACATAGGCGAAGCGATGCTGCATGGGCTCGGCGAAAGCGGTTTCCGGCAGCGCCGCCAGCGACGCCAGCCGTGCTCCGGCCGGCCTGTCGGATGTGCCGAACACGGTGACGTCGGCCCCATTCGTCAGTTCGGCATCGACCCGCGCCTGTGCGTTGTAGGTGGCATTGAAGATCGCCGTCGACGAGGCGAAGGAAATCGCCAGCGCGGTCATGGCGATGCCGAAAGTCAGGCGCCGCGACTGCCTTGACAGCGCAGCCGAGACAACCACTGCCAGCGGGCCGGCGGCGGGCGTCACGATCGCGCGCAGAAGCCGGCCGTTGCGCGCGACGACATTGGCCGAGATGCGCATGGTCAGCAGCGCAGCCCCAAGCCAGAACAGCGCCGGCGCGATGAATGCCTTGTAGTCCACCGACGTCGCGGCGACGCCTTCCGGGGCAACCACGACCTGGTATCCGGTGCTGGCCGACAGCCAGAAGAAGAGCCCGGCGGCGGCAAGCAACAGCAGGTCCAGCCACAGGCGCCGCCAGAGCGGCGTCTTGGCGCGCTCGACCGAGCGGCGGGCCACGCCGGGGTCGGAGCGGCGCAGGTCCCACCACATGGGCGGCAGGAAAGCTGCGAAGCCTAGGAGCAGCCCCATCAGTACGACAAGCATCAGCTTTGGATCGCCGATTGTAACGGTCGTGCCAAGACCTGGAACGGCGAAGCCGAACAACAGGGCCGCCACCGTCCCCAACGCGCCGCCGCCGACCGCGGCGACGGCGGCCTCGGCAGCGGACAGGGACAGGATTTGTCGCGTGGTGGCGCCGCGCACGCGCAGCAGCGCCTGTTCGATGCGCCGACGCGCTGCGCCCGAGGTGGTAATCGCGAAGGTCAAAGCTATCGCCAGAGCCACGCCGGGCAAGCCGAGGAACAGGAACAGCACCGAGGCATAGAGCGCATCCTCGCGGACCGCGCCAAGGCGGGATCCGAGATTATCCGCAACCAGGGCCTGTCCCGCAACCTTGGCCTCGAAATTCCTGTCCATGCCGCTGACAAAGGTGAAAGCGGAAACAGGATTGGACGGCAGCAGGTCATGCGCCAGCCGCACATGCAGCTGCAGGCGCGTGGTGTCGGGACGCTGTTGCTGTTGGGCATCGAACAGGCGGTGCCATTCCGCTGCCGGCAGGACCAGCACGTTGTCCGGCGGGGCCTGCGGCGCCGCCTGTGGAGGCAGGCCGACAGCCTGGAACAGCGAGTCGGCATCGGGCAAATCGACTACGCCGTCAACCGTCACGTCGACGGCGGGAACCCCGATCCGCGCAATCGTGACCGTGTCGCCCGGTCCGACATGAAGATTGGCAGCCGTTTGCTGCGCGATGAGGACGCCTTGCCGGCTGCCGGACAGCAATCGGATCTCGGCCGGAAAGTCGGTCGAATAGCTATCGTCGAAGGCGATGACCTGTCCCGGCCCGGTGGTCTGCGTCGTGCCGCCGGTATGGGCCTGGAAGCCGGTGATGTCCGCGTAGCGCACCCGGTGAACGGCCTTGATCTTCGCGACCTCGGCGAGTCGCCCGCGGATCGCATCCGCATCAGCTCCCGGCACCAGCTGGATCTGCCAGTCGATCGGCACCGCGGAAGCAGCGCGCCTCGTCATCGATGCGCTGGCATTGACGAGGAAAAGCGTCATCGTCACGAGCAGCGCTACCGCCACGGCAATGCCCGCAGCCGCCCCCGCGACGCGCAAGGAGCGGCGACTCAGGACACCGCGAATCCACAAAAGCAGCATCACCTCGCCCCATTCTGGCGCGACCCTGAATTCAGGCGGCCGTGGTCCATCGTCCAGCGTGTCGCCATCCGGGCGGCGATGGCCTCGTCATGGGTCGCCACGAGCAGGGCGATGCCGGTCCCCTCCAGGTGCTCCAATATGGCATCGAAGAAAAGCTGGGCGGTGTTTCCGTCAAGTTGCCCGGTCGGTTCGTCGGCAAGAACGAGCTTCGGCCCGATGGCGAGCGCCCTTGCCATGGCGATGCGCTGCGCCTGTCCGCCGGACAGTTCCTCGGGCAGTTTGTCGGCCAGTTCGGCAAGGCCGAACGCTTCCAGCAGAAGGCCACCGGCTTGCTCCGCGGAATCGCTCGCGCCGGCCAGCACCATTGGCAGGCCGACATTCTGGATCGCCGTCAACGCCGGGAAAAGGCTAGGCGACTGGAAGACCATGCCGATCCGGCGCGGCCTCAGATCTTCGAACGGCCCGAGGCCGGGCCATTCGATTTTTCCGGTGGTCGGCCGGTCGAGCCCGCCCAAGAGGTGCAGCAGCGTGGTCTTGCCGCTGCCAGACGGACCGACCAAGGCGATGCGGGCGCCGGAGGCCACGGTACAGTCGACGTCACGGAGCACTGCGATGCGCCCGGCGTTTCCGTCCGGGAAATCGCGGCCGATCCGGCTGGCCACAACAAGCGTTTCATTCATTTTCGATCCTGCCGTCCTTCAGCCTGACGATGCGGTCGGCGCGCTGCGCCAGCGCCCTGCTGTGGGTTGCGATAAACGTCGACAACCCCGCCGCGCGCCTTGCCTCGAAGTGCGCGATCAGCCCAGCCTCGGTATCGCGATCGACTTCGGCGGTCGGCTCGTCGGCGACCAGGATTGGCGGATCGCAGGCCAGCGCGGCGGCCAGGCCGGCGCGGGCCGTTTCACCGCCGGAAAGCTCCGTAGGAAACGCTCTGGCGCGATGTGCCAGGCCGACGCTGTCCAGCAAAGGGGCGATCCGATTTTCATCCGGCTTGCCTGCCAGCAGCATCTGGAACCGGACGTTCTGTTCCACGCTGAGGTGCGGAAACAGGTTTCCGGATTGCAGCAGGATGCCGAAATTGGCGGCGCGCAGGCGCGCCCGACATGCCTGCGAGCGACGGGTGAGCCTTGCGCCGGCCACTTCGACATGGCCGCCGTCAGGCTCGTCCAATCCCGTGACGCAGGCCAGCAGCGTGGATTTGCCGCTGCCCGACGGTCCGGTCACGGCGACGATCTCGCCTGGCGACACATGCAGGCTGACGCCGCGAAGCGCGGCCGTCTCGTCGTCCCCGATGTGAAAGAACCGATAGAGCTCGTGCGCATCCAGCGCGTGCATCTCACTTCCACCGGAACGATTTCGACATCAGTTGCCACTGGTCGACATTGTCCGCGCCCTTGGGCGCATAAAGCTCCAGCGTGACCAGCTTGCCGTCCTTGAAGAAGAGGTAGCGTTCGTTCTCAAGGCGAACCTGCCGGCTGGTCACGGCATTGGGTTCGGAATTGGACGTGTAGACGATTCGAACCGCCTTTCCGGCGGGAAGGTTCGCCGATTTGACCGCGGTGACCTTGACGGCGCGTTCGGTCTTTTCGAGTTCCGGAACATATGTCGCCTTGGCGGTGGCGGCGGTCGGCGCGGCGTCCGCCTTCGAGACGGTGACGACGACGCCATCGAGCTTGTCGACGAAGCTCGCGCCATCCGCCCTGTCGGTGCGGGCCCAGCCTTCGGGCACCTTCAAGGCAAACCCCTGCGGCGCCGAATAGTCGATGAACACCTGCGTGTCGGGAATGTCGCCCGGCCGGTTTTTCTCGGCCGCGACCGGCTTCTCCGCCGCCAGCGTCGGCACGGCGGCGCCCGTCAAGGCCAGGCAGAGAGCGAGTGCGAACGGCGCGGCTTCGTTCAGTCCGCGAAATTTCCTTGCCATGGGATGCAGCCCTTCCGATTGAACGCAATGCATTCACCATGGCGCATCGAGATTACGTCCAGTTCGTCCCGATCATACAGTTTGGTAAGATTTGGCAGAGCGTAGCCCTATGCCGACGCCGGCTTGGCCAGCGGAAAGCTGATGATGACAGCAAGACCCGGCCGGCAGTCCTCCAGCGCGATCGACGCCCCGTGCAGATCGGCAATGGCTCGCGCCAGACTCAGTCCCAGGCCGCTGCCGGGCGTCGAGCGACTCTTGTCCAACCGATAGAGGCGCCTGAAGACCTTTTCACGCTCGTCGGCCGGGATGCCGGGGCCGTTGTCGCGGACGGCAGCGATGACCCGGTCATTCCGTTCGGCTATCGAGAGTTCGATCGCCGTCCCCGCAGGGCAATGGCGCAACGCATTTTCCACCAGGTTGGCGAACATCTGCGTCAACAGTTCCCTGTCGCCGTGGATAGTGCCGCGGGAGCCGTCGAGCTTCGCCGAAAGCGACTTGCCGTCTTCCTCAGCCACGCCGCCGTAGATCTCGGCAATGGTCTCCACCACCTGTCAACGGCGGAGCAAAAACCGGCCACGGGGCGGCGTAAAAGTCGGCCACTTGGCGCCGCAAGCGGGGAACGTCGGGAGGGCGTAGCCCGACCAGAGTTTCCCGCTTGCGGCGCCGGCGTTTTTTGTTGGGGTTTCAGCCGACCTTTC
>NZ_JBFRGM010000027.1:0-83103 GCF_052115345.1 Mesorhizobium sp. 2RAF21
GTTCGAATATGTTGCGTAGACGGTTATGTTGCGGCGACGTGATCGTAGCTTGGCTGATCAGCTAAAGTTCACCCAGCGCCGCAACCTAATTTTCTGGCTAAAGGGCGTTCAGGAAAGCCATCAAATTCTTGTCCTCTCGCCAAGGGCGATGTGTTGGTACGCCGCCAATATCGCAGAGTGCCAAGGCCTTTGCTTTCAGCTTGAGATCGATCTCGGCGTATATATTGGTCGTGTTGATCGAGACGTGGCCAAGCCAGGCGCGGACGGTGTTTATATCGACGCCAGCGTGAACCAGATGACAAGCGGTCGTGTGCCTGATCACATGGGGAGTAACCTTTCGTTCCGGCAACCCGGTTACTTGGGCTGCGCACCGCTCCACCAGCCAGTAGACGCCAAAGCGCGTGAATGGTTGTCGGAGCCTACTTAGGAAGACGATGTCATCCGCAGCTCGTCCGGTAGCTACTGCAGCCAATGCGCGCTTGGTTTCCGGCCATAGGGGGCACTGGCGGACCTTGCCGCCCTTTCCACGAAGGGTGACGAGCGCATGGTCATGAACCGATCGATCGATCTGAAGATCACGGACCTTCATTTGTATTGCCTCGGAAACACGGGCTCCGGTGTTGTAGAGGAAGAGTAGCAGGGCATGCTCCGTCTGGCCCTGACGAGTCTTTCGGTCGGGAACTCTGAGCAATGCATCCATTTCCGCTTGGGTGAGCCACCCTACCGGTTGCGCCGTTGCTTTCTTCGACACAATCGCCCGGATATGACCACACCATTCAACATGCGCTGGATCTCGACTGGCGACGAAGCGGGCAAAGGACCGGACAGCGGCTAGGCGCTGATTGCGTGTCTGCGGTGAGCAACCACGATAATCTTCGAGGTGGGCGAGGAATTCCAGCACGTGCTTGGATGTCAGATCGGTTACCGCCAAGCGATCAACCGGCTTACGCAACTTCCGGCTGACAAAGGGTAGCAACAGCCGGAACGTATCTCGATAGCTCGCCTGGGTGTTTCGAGCGAGGTTGCGCTCGGTGACGATGTACTCGCAGAGAAAGCGGCGAAGCCAAGGTCCTAACGATGTAAGATCACGCATTGCCGCCTCCCATCGCATAGCCTGCGAAGAGGGATGATGCCTGCTGCAGCAACTCTGGTGTCATTGGTAGATAGACCTTCGTGCCCTCCAGGTCGGTATGGCCGAGATAAGTGGAGAGCACGGGCAACAGCCGCTGGACATCTTCTCCTCGACGATACCAGTCGGTAAGCCGATGCACGGCGAAGGTGTGGCGCAGATCATGGAGGCGTGGTTTGCGCATCGCAGTGCTTCTGCCATCAATGCCGACCGAAAGGCGCAATTGATCAAACGCCGCCTGGACGGTGCTGGGGGCAAGAGGAGCTCCCGCCCTGGTTGTCAGGAAGAACGCGCTTCTCCTCTGTTCGATGGAGAACGTCGTCCGGATCGACGTGTACTTCTTCAGGATGCGGCGTAAATCTGGACCGATCGGGACGAGCCGGCTCTTGTAGGATTTGGCGTCCCGTATAGTCAAAATGCCCTGCGCCAAATCTACATCTGACGTCGCCAGCCGTGATGCCTCGCCAAGGCGCAAACCCGCTCCGTAGAGCAGGAAGAGCAATGTGCGGAATGTCACGGCATCCAGGTGTCCCCTCCTACGCTTGGTCAACTTCATGGTTCTGGGATCGAAAAGCCGCTTCAGTTCTTCGCGAGAATAGATGTGCGGCAGAGCGGACTTAGGCGGTCGCGGTTCGTCATCGGGCAATGGCGAGCTGCTGGCATGGCCGCGGCTGATTGCATAGCGGTAGAAGCCGTTGAGCGTGCAGTACTTGTTCTGGCGGTGGCGCGTCAGTAGGCCCCTGCCTGCCAGAAATGCGAGAACCTGAACTCGGCTGACGGCATCACAAGGAGCGTTCCCGTCAACGCTTTTGAGGAAAAGACGCAGCAGCCGGCCCCCGGTTATGAATTTTGCACCATGCGCCCGCCGCCATGTAATGTATCGTTCGACCACGTCGCGGAGCATCATGCGAGTTCCCCCAAGTTGAAGTTGCCGACCTCGCGAAGGGAATTGAGGTCAATCTTGGCGTAGATGGCAGTGCTGGTTGCATTGCGATGACCCAGAAAATCTCCGATCACCTTCATAGCGAGGCCCTGATCCAAAAGATGTTGTGCAGCGGCGTGCCGCAACGCATGTGTCCCCCGGTGACCCGAGGAAATGCCAACGCAGCTGAGGCGATGTTTAACGATGGAACCGAGCGAACCTCGCCGGATCGGCCGAACTGGCGCAACCAGGGTGAAAAATAGAGATCTTCCAAATCCCGAGGGCCGTACGTCTCGAATGTATCGAATAACGGCTTGGCCCACGCTCTGTGAAAGCGGATAGAACTGCGTACGGCCTGTTTTTGGGCGATGGACCCGCAGCAGTTCGTTGTCCCAGTCAAAATCGTCGAGTTGGAGTTGAGCGACCTCGCCGGCTCGTAGACCATAAGCGATGAGCAGCATCAGTATTGCACGGTCCCGCTTGTCAGATCGGCCATTGCCTTCTGTCGTGGCCAGCAAACGGATCACGTCTTGCCGCTTTAGACCCCTGGGGATTGTCTCGTTGGGCGTAAATCGGTGTGGCAGGATGCCAGCCCACAGCGCTCGCGGACACAGATCGTTGTCTCCGCCAAAGCGAAAGAAGACACGCAAACTTCGCGCCACGGCATGGATCGTCATGCGGCTGCAGGTGGCGCATACCTCCGGGGAAGCGAAGTAGTTATCGATATCGGTGCTACTCAACTCACGGAAGAGAACACCGGTTGTGGCAAGCCACCTGAGAAAATTATCGGCTAATCTGCGGTGACGTTCGATTGTCGACCCTGCCAGCCCTCGGACCGAACCTAGCCAAACAGCATAGTCGTCTACGGCATACCCGTAGGGATGGCGAATTTTACGATGTTCATCAAACCAGCCGAGAAATGCTAGCCATTGGGTTGCGCAGAAAATGAATCGCTGTCGCGACTTTGGCGATGCAGCTCGCTTCCATCTGCGGCCGCCTGGTTGCGACCATGCCGCCGCCGCTGCCTTGATCCGCTCTAAGCTGACCTTATCACCGGGAACAAGGTCCAAAAGCCGAACAACATTCAGCAGATCATTGACTCGTATGAGAAGTGTGCGCCGGCTCGTACCCATTTGTTTGAGATGCCGGAGATAGCTAACCCGCTCTTCTGCGAAGGGCGCCGAACGGTGCTTTGACGCAGTTCGCTCAAGCAGGAAGAGTTCATCGAACATTTGTACGTCTCCTTGATGTTGGAGACGCAACCATGCAGGCAGGGCGCACCGATGAAAATTATGTTGCCTATATGCGACCCGAAAAGGCGATTGAACTGATCTATAGGCTTGGCCGCAACATAACCGTCTATGCAACATATTCGAACATGCTCGAGATCCTGCCGCCGCTGTTCATGCGCGCCGATCTGTTCGCGCTGCGCGAGTTCATGACGGACAGCGTGACCAGCATCTTCTTCGCGCTTGTCATCGACGGTCGCCTTCGCTGGTTTCACGGCTATTGCGACCTCTCCGACCGCGCGTCGCCCGACCGGATGAAGGCCGCGATCATCGAGCGCGAGTCGCGGCCGGTCCGCGCCATGACGCGCGAAGAACGGCTCGAGCACATCTGGTCGAGCACGCATGACGACTATCGCGGCTATGCCGGCGAACGCTGGCCCGCCGCCATGCGCGGCCGCCGCACCATGCTCGTCTATGCCGGCCGGCACGGCACCGTGCTGAAGCTGCTCGACGAGCTCAGCGACGCCGAGATCGCGGCGAAGCTGCCGGTTCAGCTCCGGCATCTGCCCGGGACGATCGCGGCTTAGCCCCGCGCCGCCACCCTCGACCTGCGAACAGCCCGGCCGCGCGCCGGGCTCCGCATTTCCGCAGCCGGCCGCTCGCGCCGGCCCCTCCCGTCAATCCCGCAACGCCGCCCCGTCCGCCGCGCTCCGCGTCGGCGGCGCGGTCGCGCGCGCCCAGCAAAAGGACTTTCCCAATGGCGCAGGACGACCCCTTCACCCTCGACCTCTTCGGAAACACGGCGCTGTCGTCGGGCCTCGGCCTCGGCGTCACCGCCTTCGCCGCCGACATCACCGGCGATGACGATCCCGACGACGATCCGCCGCCGCTGTCCCCTGCGGCGCCGGCGGCCGCACCGGCGCGGCCCGCTCGATCCGGTTCACGCAATCGGGGCGCCAATTTTCATCTCGCCGGCGACCGCGGCCTCGCGAGGGGCTGGAAGCAGCGCGCCCGCGACAGCATCGTGGCGGTGCGCCTCGCCGCAGAGATCGAGGCCGCTGAACGGCCCGCCACCCGCGATGAGCAGGAGCGGCTGATCCGCTTCACCGGCTTCGGCGCCTCCGAGCTCGCCAATGGCGTCTTCCGCCACCCGGGCGAGACCGCCTTCGCGAAAGGCTGGGACGAGATCGGCGCCGAGCTGCAGGATGCCGTCGACGATGCCGACTACGCCTCGCTGGCGCGCTGCACGCAGTATGCCCATTTCACGCCGGAGTTCATCGTCCGCGCCATCTGGGCGGGCGTGCAGCGGTTCGGCTGGCGTGGCGGCCGCGTGCTCGAGCCTGGCATCGGCACCGGCCTGTTTCCCGCGCTCATGCCGGAGGAGCTGCGTGACCTCAGCCATGTCACCGGCGTTGAGCTCGATCCCGTCACCGCGCGTATCGCCCGACTTCTGCAGCCGCGCGCGCGGATCGTCACCGGCGACTTCGCGCGCACGGAGCTGCCGGCGCGGTTCGATCTTGTCGTCGGCAACCCGCCGTTCTCCGATCGCACCGTGCGCTCGGATCGCGCGCTGCGCTCCCTCGGCCTGCGCCTCCACGACTATTTCATCGTCAAGGCTATCCGGCTGCTGAAGCCGGGCGCGCTCGCGGCCTTCGTCACCTCGCACGGCACGATGGACAAGGCCGATAGCGGCGCGCGCGAGGAGATCGCGAAGCACGCCGATCTCATCGGCGCGATCCGCCTGCCCGAGGGCAGCTTCCGCGCCGACGCCGGCACCGACGTCGTGGTCGACGTGCTGTTCTTCCGCCGGCGCAAGCATGGCGAAGCGGAGGGCGACCTCTCCTGGCTCGATCTCGATGAGGTGCGCGCCGCGACCGCGGACGAGGGCGCCATCCGCGTCAATCGCTGGTTCGCCCGCCATACCGACATGGTGCTCGGCGCACACGCGCTGACCTCCGGTCCGTTCGGCGAGACCTACACTTGCCTACCCAATGCCGGCGCGGATCTCGAATCCGCGCTCGCCGCTGCGATCACTTCTCTTCCGGATGACCACTATGACGGCGAGCCGGAGCCGGTCGACTTCGATGCGGAGGACGAGGCGCCCTCAGCGCAGGCGGCCGGCGGCGGAAGCCATACGGCGCGGGAGGGGAGCTACCTCCTCGATACCCGCCACGGCCTGATGCAGGTCCTCGACGGCAGTCCCGTCGCCGTCACCATCCGCAAGGGCCGCAGCGCCGACGGGATTCCGGAAAAGCACGTCCGGATCATCCAGAAGCTGATCCCGATCCGCGAGGCCGTGCGCGAGGTCCTGAAATGCCAGGAGCTCGACCGGCCGTGGAAGGACGCGCAGGTCAGGCTGCGGATCGCCTGGTCGAATTTCGTGCGCAGCTTCGGTCCGATCAACACGACCGTCGTCTCCACGATCGAGGACCCGGAAGCCGGCGAGGTGCGGGAGACGCATCGCCGTCCGAATCTACAGCCCTTCCTCGACGATCCCGATTGCTGGCTCGTGGCCTCGATCGAGGATTACGACCTCGAATCCGACACAGCGCGTCCCGGCCCGATCTTCACCGAGCGCGTGATCGCGCCGCCGGCGCCGCCCGTCATCACCAGCGCGGTCGACGCGCTGGCCGTCGTGCTCAACGAGCGCGGCCATGTCGATCCCGACCACATCGCGGAGCTGCTGCATCGCGATGTCGAGGACGTGATCGCCGAGCTCGGCAGCGCCATCTTCCGCGATCCGTCGGACGGCTCCTGGCAGAGCGCCGACGCCTATCTCTCCGGCGCGGTCCGCTCAAAGCTCGTCGCGGCCGAGGCCGCGGTAGCTCTCGATCCAGCCTACGAGCGCAATGTCGCGGCGCTGCGCGATGTGCAGCCCGCCGATCTCAGGCCCTCGGACATCACGGCGCGGCTCGGCGCGCCGTGGATTCCGGCCGACGACATCATCGCCTTCGTCAAGGAGACGATGGGCGCGGACATCAAGATCCACCACATGCCGGAACTGGCCTCGTGGACGGTCGAGGCCCGCCAGCTCGGCTGGATCGCCGCCGGCACGTCGGAATGGGGCACCGAGCGGCGGCACGCCGGCCAGCTTCTCTCCGACGCGCTCAATTCGTCCGTGCCGCAGATCTTCGACACGATCAAAGACGGCGACAGCGAGCGCCGCGTCCTCAACGTCGTCGACACCGAGGCGGCGAAAGAGAAGCTGCAGAAGATCAAGACCGCGTTCCAGACCTGGATCTGGACCGACCCCGATCGCACCGATCGGCTGGCGCGGGTCTATAACGACCGCTTCAACAACATCGTGCCGCGCGCCTTCGACGGCTCGCATCTGAAGCTGCCGGGCGCATCCGGCGCCTTCGTGCTCTACGATCACCAGAAGCGCGGCATCTGGCGCATCATCGCCGCGGGCGCGACCTACCTCGCCCACGCCGTCGGCGCCGGCAAAACCATGACGATGGCGGCCGCCATCATGGAGCAGCGCCGGCTTGGCCTGATCGCCAAGGCGATGCTTGTGGTGCCCGGTCATTGCCTGGCGCAGGCCGCGCGCGAATTTCTGGCGCTCTATCCGAACGCCCGCATCCTCGTCGCCGACGAGACCAACTTCAGCAAGGACAAGCGGCAGCGCTTCTTATCGCGGGCGGCGACCGCGACCTGGGACGCGATCATCATCACGCACTCGGCCTTCCGCTTCATCGGCGTGCCGTCGGCTTTCGAGCAGCAGATGATCCAGGACGAGCTGGAGCTCTACGAGACGCTGTTGACCAAGGTCGAAAGCGACGATCGCGTCTCGCGCAAGCGCCTCGAACGGCTGAAGGAGGGTCTGAAAGAGCGCCTGGAGTCGCTCGCCACGCGCAAGGATGATCTCCTCACCATCTCGGAGATCGGCGTCGACCAGATCATCGTCGACGAGGCGCAGGAATTCCGCAAGCTGTCCTTCGCCACGAATATGTCGACGCTGAAGGGCGTCGATCCCAACGGCTCGCAGCGTGCCTGGGACCTCTATGTGAAGTCCCGATTCATCGAAACGAAGAATCCCGGCCGCGCGCTCGTGCTGGCGTCTGGCACGCCGATCACCAACACGCTCGGCGAGATGTATTCGGTGCAGCGCTATCTCGGCTACGCCGCCCTCCGCGAGCGGGGCTTGCACGAGTTCGACGCCTGGGCCTCAACCTTCGGCGACGTCTCGACCGAGCTCGAGCTTCAGCCCTCCGGCAGATACAAGCCGGTCACGCGCTTCGCGACCTTCGTCAATGTCCCCGAGCTGATCGCCATGTTCCGGTCCTTCGCCGACGTGGTCATGGCGGAGGACCTGCGCCGATACGTGAAGATTCCGGCGATCTCGACCGGCAAGCGCCAGATCATGACGGCGAAGCCGACGGCCGCCTTCAAGCGTTACCAGGTCCAGCTCGATGCGCGCATCAAGGCGATCGAGATGCGCGACCGTCCGCCGGAGCCAGGCGACGACATCCTGCTCTCCGTCATCACCGACGGCCGCCATGCCGCGATCGACCTTCGCCTTGTCGATCCGGACAATGACGACGAGGCGGACAACAAGCTGAACCTGATGATCGGCAATGCGCTGCGCATCTGGCGGGAAACGGCCGACAACGCCTATGTGCGTGCCGACGGCAAGCCCTATGAGCTGCCCGGCGCCGCGCAGATGATCTTCTCCGATCTCGGGACCATTTCCGTGGAGAAGAGCCGCGGCTTCTCGGCCTATCGCTGGATCAGGGACGAGCTGATCCGCATGGGCGTGCCGGCGTCCGAGATCGCCTTCATGCAGGACTACAAGAAGTCGGAGGCGAAGCAGCGCCTGTTCGGCGACGTGCGCGCCGGCAAGGTTCGCTTCCTGATCGGCTCCTCCGATACGATGGGCACCGGCGTCAACGCGCAGCTCCGCCTGAAGGCGCTGCATCACCTCGACGTGCCCTGGCTCCCCTCGCAGATCGCCCAGCGCGAGGGGCGGATCGAGCGCCAGGGCAATCAGCACGACGTCATCGACGTCTTCGCCTATGCGACCGAAGGCTCACTCGACGCCACGATGTGGCAGAACAATGAGCGCAAGGCACGCTTCATCGCGGCCGCGCTTTCGGGCGACACCTCGATCCGCCGTCTGGAGGACCTCGGCGAAGGCCAGGCCAACCAGTTCGCGATGGCGAAGGCGATCGCATCGGGCGACCAGCGTCTGATGCTCAAAGCCGGGCTCGAAGCCGACATCGCGCGGCTCGAACGGCTCCGCGCCGCGCATATCGACGATCAGCATGCGGTGCGCCGCCAGCTCCGCGACGCCGAGCGCGACATCGAATTCTGCACCCGTCGCATCGCCGAGATCGGCGAGGATATTGAGCGCCTCACACCGACGAGCGGCGAGGCCTTCGCGGCGACGATCGCCGGCAAGCGCCATGTCGAGCGCAAGGACGCCGGCCGCGCGCTGATGAAGGAAATCCTGACCCTCGTCCAGCTTCAGCAGGAGGGCGAGAGCATCATCGCGTCGATCGGCGGCTTCGACCTCGAATATTCCGGCGAGCGCTTCGGCCGCGACGGCTATCGCTATAGCACCATGCTGCTCCGCACCGGATCGGAATACGAGATCGAGCTGCCCGTCACGGTCACGCCGCTCGGCGCGATCTCGCGTCTCGAGCACGCGCTCGACGATTTCGAAGGCGAGCGCGAGCGCTACCGCCAGCGCCTCGCCGATGCCCGCCGCCGGCTCGCCTCTTACCAGTCGCGCGACAACGGCAATTTCGCCTTCGCCGGTGAGCTGGCGGAAAAGCGCCGGCAATTGGCGGAGGTGGAAGAAGCCTTGGCAAGTGATGTCGAGGGTGGCGGCGAGCAGGCCGCCGCGGCGTGAGGAAAAGGATGATGAGAAAGGCCCGCTCGCAGATCGGCCAGGCCGGCAACGCTTGAGCTCAACCGCCGCCTGCGCGAGCCCGGCCCGTCGTCCTTCGCAGGGCTGTTAGCCCCGCTCGTCCGGCCGTGCAGGGCTGCTCGGCCGCAGTTGTGCCGGCCCGACCGCTCCGCGGGCCGGGGGGTGTCTTCGGAAAGAAGACGAGGAAGGGCCGCGAGGCGCGGTCCGCCAACCCCGAAAAGGAGCATCCCATGTATCTCTTGAAAGTCGATCCGCGCGCGCTCGTCGAGAATCCCGACCATTCGCGCCAGACCAAGTCGACGCCGCAGGCCGACGCGCTGTTGCTGGCGTCGATCAAGGCCGTCGGCATCGTGCAGCCGCCCGTCGTGTCGCAGCAGGCCGATGGCGGCAACGGCTTCCTCATCAACGCCGGCCGGCGCCGCGTGCGCCTCGCCATCGCCGCGGGCCTCGAGGAAATCGACGTGCTCGTCGACGATGCCGCGAACGACAACGGCGCCATGCGCTCTTTTGTCGAGAACATCGCGCGCGAGCCGCTGAACCCGGTCGATCAGTGGCGCGCCATCGAACGCCTTGTCGCGCTCGGCTGGACGGAAGAGGCGATCGGCGTCGCCCTTACGCTGCCGGTGCGACAGGTCAGGAAGCTCCGCCTGCTCGCAAATGTGCTGCCAGCGATGCTCGATCATATGGCCAAGGGCGACATGCCCGACGAGCGCCAGCTCCGCACGATCGCGTCGGCCTCGCCCGACGAGCAGAAGGAGGTCTGGAAGAAGCACAAGCCGTCCAAGGCCGATCCGCAGGTGTCGTGGTGGAGCGTCGCGCAGGCGCTGACCAAGGCCCGCATGTACGCACGTCATGCGAGCTTCGGCGACGACCTGGCGCAGGCCTACGGCATCCAGTGGGTCGAGGACTTGTTCGCGCCGGCCGACGAGGACAGCCGCTACACCACGGACGTCGAGGCCTTCCTCGGCGCCCAGCAGGAGTGGATGGCGGCGAACCTGCCCAAGAAGGGCATCATCGCCGAAGCGACGAACTATGGCGAGGTCAAGCTGCCGCCGAAGGCGGAGCGGGTCTATGGCAAGCCGTCGAAGAGCGATTGCACGGCCATGTATCTCGACCGTGACGGCCGGGTGCAGACGGTGCATTACCGCATGCCCGCGGCAAAGAAGCCGAAGGGCAAGGGCGCGTCCGCCGCCAATGATGCGGCAGATGAGACCGGCGCGATCTCCAAGCCGCGTCCCGACGTGACGCGCAAGGGCGTCGAGATGGTCGGCGACTTCCGCACCGACGCGCTGCACGAGGCGCTCGCCCGTGCGCCGATCGAGGATGACGCGCTGATGGCGCTGCTGATCCTCGCCTTTGCCGGTCAGAACGTCTCCGTCGCGTCCGCCGCCAGCGGGGCCTATTACGGCAATCGCCGGATCGCTCGCCATGCGGTGAACCTGTTCGATCAGGACGGCCAGCTCGTCCTCGACATGGATACGCTCCGCGTCGCGGCACGGTCGATCCTCGCCGAGGTGCTGTCGTGCCGGGAGAACCGTACTGACAGCGGCATCGTCGCGCGCGTCGCCGGCGATGTCGTCGGCGCCGACAACTTCCTGCCGAACATGGGCAGTGACGACTTCCTGTCGTGCCTGTCGCGCGGCGCTCTGGAGGGCTCGTGCAAGGATACGCCGGTCCTGCCGCGCCAGAAGGTGAAGGACACGCGGGCTGCCTTGGTCGAGCACTTCAAGGACGGCCGCTTCGTCCATCCGGCCGCGTTGTTCGCGCCGGACAAGACCGCGCTCCTGAGCTGGATCGCATCGAACGCCGTCGCCGAAGACGACGAGTCCGACGAGCCGATCGACGACAGCGAGGATGGCGGCGAAGCCGCTGACGACGAGGCCTTCCGCGAAGCCGCGGAATAGCGCCGGCCTTCTCCTCTCCCGAACGACCGCCGCCGCCGGCCCATGCCGGCGGCGGCTTTATTTCCACCATCCGCAAAGGAGGACATCATGTCCGCACAGTTGATCTATGACCTCGCGCTGCTTGGCTCGATCATTCGCTTCTCCGACGGTGCGCCGCGCCCGCCGGAACGCCATCGCAGGAAGCTCTCCGCCTGGGAGAACAGCAACAGCGGCGGTCGCCTCATCCGCAAGCAGGCCGAGCGCCGCGTCGGCAATACCGTCATTGGCGCAAGCATCACCTTGCATGCCGGCGACTATGGCAGCGCCGGCGTCGTGGTGCTCCGCGTCCACCGGACGTTTTCGGTCGACAGCAGCCTGACGTTCGTCGTGACCGAACGACCGAAGGTCGGTTCGGTCCAGGTGCTCGACCGGCCGGGCGACGACGGCGAGCTGGTCTATCTCGCCAGCCATCGCGCCGACGCGCAGGAATGGCTGACGCGGCATGGTTATCCGAACGCCGTCCTGCGCGAGATCTCGGCCGACGAGGTCGCCGCCGCCGTCGTGGAGGGGAGGACGGCCGCATGAGCACGACCGCACCCTCCACCACGATGATCGCGGATTCTGCGGCCGCATTTCCGCCGATCGCGTTCGGTCGCACGGCAGACGGCATTCTGGTCGCCCGTGTCGCCGACACGGCCTTCGCGATGCTGCCGGCGCGCGACGGCCGGCACTATCTCACCACCGGCTGGCGCATCGGCCGGCCGATGGCCGAATGGAAGCGCTCCGACTTCTACGGTCATGCCGGCGAGCTCGCCGACGAGGCGGCCTTCCGCGCCAAGGTCGCGGAAAACGCGGAGCATCAGCGCGAGAAGCGCGCGCTCGGCCGCCGCGAGATCGGCTCCACGGCGAACACGCCGTGGGGCGCCTCGCAGGGCGCGACCGTCTATGCCGAGGGCCTGGTCTGTCATTCGACGGCCGGCCACGGCGGTTTCCACCTCTCGGCCGAGCGTAATCGCAAGGTCCATTCTATGCTGCGGTCGCGCGGCGGCTGGTACGAGGAAGATGCAGGCTGGGCGATCGTCGCGCTCACCTTCCCGCATCTCTTCACCAGTTTTGAGCGGCGCTGCGCCGAGCGCACGATCAAGGATAGCTGGCCGGACGCCTGGGAAGCGATCTTCGGCACGATCCTCCAGCCCGGTGAGTCCCTTGAAAAAGATCGCCGCGCCTTCGAGCGGCGGCACGTCGACGACTGGATCGTCGTGTCGGCGATCACATCGGATCAGCAGCCGGGCTCCGTCGAAGTCGTCGCCACGCCCGGCGGACGCCGCGGCGCAGGCACCGAGGAACGGCGCTTCCTCGTGCCGTCCGGCGAGTACCAGGTCGGACGCTTCGGCTTCGTCGTCGATGAGGCGCGTCATCGGGACTATTCCGGCCCGTCCAGCTTCATCGGCTGGCAGGGGAGGGCGCGATGACACCTTCCCCGCAACGCATCGCGCAGCTTTCGCGCATGGAGGAGGCGCGCCGCCAGACGCAGCGCCAGCTCGACATGATCGACCGGCAGATCATCCGTCGCATGACGGCGCTGATTCCACAGCTAGGTCGCAAGCGTGTCGGATATCGCCGCGGCAAGCCCGCCGATCCGAGCGCGTTCCTCGAGCGCTACCGCTCGAACCTCGCGGCCATCACGGCCGAGCGCCAGCCGGAGATCGACGCCCTGTCGCGTAAGCTCGCCCGGCAGGATGCGGCGATCGAGGCATTGCGCGAACGCTGCGGCGCCGGGCCATGCGGGTTAAGGCCGGCACAGCCGGCAGACGCCGCCGCTGTCGAGGATGGCAGGCGCGCTTGTCGACCGGGAGAGCAGCGCGGCGGTCTGATCTAGCCGCATCGAGCGTCGCCGCCAGGCGCATGCGGACGGCGGAGCGTGGCGTGAGCGTGGTGATCGGTGTGCCCAGGTCCGTCCTTTCCGGCATCGCCAACCCGGCCCGCACCCTGTCGGCCCTCCCCTCGGGTTTGCTGCGGTCTGCGCCCCCGGCGGTCCGCTTCAAGACCAAGCCGCAAGCGGCCGGAGCCCGCCGATCTCGGCAAGGCCCGGCCGCGGCCTGCGCAGGGCTTTAGCCCCGCTTGTCCGCAACCGGACCTCGCTCGCCTGGCGGCCCCCGGGTCTTGAAGCGGCCCTCGTGCCGGCGGCGCCGGGCGACCGCACCCGAAGGGGGTCCGGCAGGGGCCGGATCGACCCCGACGGTGCAACCAGGAAAGGACACTCCCATGACCAAGACCGCTCGCGCACCCCGCACCAGCGCCCGCGTTGTCCAGCTTCGCCGCGGCACCACGGTCGAAATGATCCGGCTCGTCTGCCCCGACGCCGCGCAAGCCACCCGCATCGCCGAGAGCTTCGGTCTCACCATCCTCGACAGCGACGGCATCCGCGATCTGCATCAGCGGCTCATCACCGAGACTGCGGACGCGCTCGGCGAGGGCCTCAGCGAACGCGCCATGCAGATCCACCTGCAGCGCATCGTCGGCTCCTATGTCGGCTCCGCCCACGGCGCCGGGCAGTTCTACAGCCGGGCCGTGACCGACGCCCGCGAGGCGACGGCGCGATTGGCCAACGACGCCCGCGACGAGGACCTCGACGGACCCGTCGGCTTCGACTCCGCGGCCCAGCGCAAGCGCGAGTTCGCCGCCGAAGTCGGGGTGCAGGCGCACGCCCTGCGCATGGCGGCCGAAGGCGCGATCGCCGCTTACGAGCACGTCGTCGGCGAGAGCTGGAAGCCGTTCGAGCGTCAGCCCGAGCATCCCGGCGAGACCGTCAGCCGCAAGGCGGCCGAGGTCCAGATGGCGGCCTTCGAGTGATGCCGCCGGCGGGGCTTCGGCCCCGCCTTTCTTCCTCTCCGACCAATTCCGGCCGGTCCTTCGGGACCGGCCTTTTTCATGTCGCGCAGCGCGGACGCGAAAAGAAGGCAGGAGAAGGAGAGATGCGGGCGGCGATCGCCGCCCGTCTCGGCTTTCGGTCCATGCTCCGGCCTGCGCGGCAGCGCAACGGCGTGGCCGTCCTCCACTGACGTTCCGGTCCGGCGCGTCGCCAGTCATCTCGCTCATGAACCTCAACCGGATGCGCGGCCGTGCGGGCCTCCGCGGCGGACCGCCGTGACGGGCCGCGATCGGCGCGGCCTCCAACGGAGGTTCGGATCATGACTGGTAAGCAAACAAAGTCCCGCGTCGACATCTATGCGCGGATCACAGATCGCATCGTCGCCGACCTGGAACGCGGTGTTCGCCCGTGGATACAGCCGTGGAGCGCTGCGAATGGTGCCGGACGCATCACGCGGCCCCTGCGCCACAACGGCCTGCCCTATCAGGGCATCAATGTCGTGCTGCTCTGGTCGGAGGCCGTGGCGCGGGGCTTCGCCTCGCCGATCTGGATGACGTTCAAGCAGGCCCTTGAGCTCGGCGGCAATGTCCGCAAGGGTGAGACCGGCACGACCGTCGTCTATGCCAATCGGCTCACGAGAACGGAGACCGACGAGCATGGCGACGAGGTGGAGCGCGCGATTCCGTTCCTGCGCGCCTATTCGGTCTTCTGCGTCGACCAGATCGACGGCTTGCCGGAGCACTTATACGCCCGGCCGGCGGCGCCCGCAGCGGCGGCGCAGCGCATCGCCCATGCCGACGCATTCTTTGCCAACACCGGCGCCGTCATCCGGCACGGCGGCGACAAGGCGTTCTTCGCGCCGTTGCTCGATCTCATTCAGATGCCGCCCTTCGAGTCGTTCCGCGACCCGGAGAGCTATTACGCCACGCTGGCGCATGAGACCGTGCATTGGGCTGGCGCGGAGCATCGGCTCAACCGCGATCTCTCGCGCTATCACAGCGATCGCAGCGAACGCGCCCGCGAGGAGCTGATCGCCGATCTGGGCGCTTGTTTCGTCAGCGCCGATCTAGGAATCGTCCCCGAGCTCGAGCCGCGCGCCGACCATGCGAGCTACCTCGCATCCTGGCTCGCGGTCCTCGCCAACGACAAGCGCTTCATCTTCTCGGCCGCCGCGCACGCGCAGCGGGCCTGCGCCTATCTGCATGGTCTGCAGCCGCAGGCGGAGACTGTGCCGGAGGCGGCCTGATGCTCTCCGCTCCGGCCTTTGACTGGGGCTGGCATTCGTCATTCAATTGCATTACATTTCCTTGGAAAGGAGGCGATCATGGCCACAAATGCGCTTGTCCAGACCCGAATCGACGCTGACGTACGGGACCGCGCGTCCGCCGTGCTCGAGGGCATAGGGCTCACGGTGTCGGACGCCGTGCGCATCCTGCTCACCCGAACCGCCAATGAAGGCGCGCTTCCGCTGGAACTCGTCACCAACAGCGAGGCGCATGACGCCTGGTTCCGGACGAAGGTGCAGGAGGCGCTGCAGGATACGCGCCCCGACGTGCCTGACGAGCAGGCCGAGACGCATTTCGCCGCTCGCCGCGCGGACGCCCGGCGCAAGGCCGCCGGCGGATCGTGAAACTCGTCTGGTCGGCGTTCGCGCTCGCCGATCGCGACGGCATCTTCACCCATATCGAAGCGGACAATCCGCGCGCGGCGATCGCCGTCGACGAGCGGATCGCCACCGCAGCGCGCCGCTTGGTCGACTTTCCGGAGAGCGGCCGTCCCGGCCGCGTCGCCGGTACGCGCGAGCTCGTCATCACCGGCACGCCCTATGTGGCAGCCTACGCCGTGACCGCTGAGACGATCCGAATTCTGCGCGTCCTGCACGGCGCCCAAAGATGGCCGGATGAGCTGCCGCAAGGCTGAGCCGGCATCATCACCCCTTTTTCTGGGGTGGCAGTTGGAGGCTGCGAGGCAGATCGTAGGGCAACCGCGGCGGCATCACGCTTCTGGATGAACGAACACCGGCAATTTTCTCAGCCCCGCCCGCAAAGGCAAAGCCCTTCTCGCGTCCCGATCGCCTCACCTCAGACGCGATTCGCTCAACCGCTCTTGACTCTCGCACCAACAACACAGAACAAATAGAGAACATGATGCAAGAGCCATCGCAGGAGGTCAAGGATCAACGTGCGGCCGCAGCCCGCCATAGAGTCGTTGCGCGCGCAAATCGAGAAGATCGAGGGTCGAACCCCGCGCGCGAAATCGGTGCTTCCATTCGGAATCGCCGAGGTGGACTCACGACTTCCCGGCGGAGGGCTGGCACTCGGCGCTCTGCACGAGGTGGCGGGCGGCGGATTCGGCGCCGTTGACGGCGCGGCCGCAGCCCTCTTCGCCGGCGGCGTCGCAGCGCGGACGAAAGGCAAGGTCCTGTGGTGCATCACGCGCCCAGACCTTTTCGCGCCCGCACTTGCCCAGGCAGGTTTGCCGCCCGACAGGGTGATCTACGTCGAGGCGGGTGACGACAAGTCGCTTCTCGCCTGCATGGAGGAGGGTCTTCGTCATGGCGGACTGGGCGCCGTCGTTGGCGAGGTCGCGCGTCTCTCGATGACTGCGTCACGGCGACTCCAACTCGCCGCTGAAGGAGCCGGTACGATCGGTATCGCGCTCCGGCGCTGGCGGCGCCAGACCGAGGCAGCCGATTTCGGGCAACCGACCGCAGCCGTGACGCGCTGGAGAATTTCGGTGTTGCCCTCGTCGCCGCTTCCGGTTCCCGGTGTGGGCCGTCATCGATGGCTCGTCGAATTGATCCGCGCCCGCGCGGGCGAGAGTGCAGATTTCGAGTTGGAGGCTTGCGATGACACGGGTTGTCTCGCTCTTCCTGCCGAGCTGGTCGACCGACCGGCTGCGGCGGAAGGGCGGCGACGCGGCGCCTCCGCTTGAGGCCCCGCTCATCCTGATCGGCCGGGAAGGAAGCCGGCGCGTGGTGGTGTCAGCGGATGCCGCCGCGCGAGCGGCCGGCCTGCGGCCTGGCATGGCGGTCGCGAAGGCGCAGGTCCTCGTACGGGACCTGCTCATCCAGGATGCCGATCCGGTCGCAGATTTCGAGGCGCTCGAGCGCCTCGCCTTATGGGTGCTGCAACGTTTTGCCCCCATCGTCGCGGTGGATGGCGACGACGGCATCGTGATCGACACCACGGGCGCCGACCATCTCCATGGCGGTGAGGAGGCGATGCTCGATGCGCTGATCGGGCGCCTTGCCATGTCCGGCATCTCCGCGCGCGCCGCCGTCGCCGACAGCTGGGGCGCTGCGCACGCCTTCGCCCGCTATCTCGCGCAGCCAGCTTTCGTGGCAGCACCCGGGCATGGGCCGGCGACGGTCTCGCCATTGCCGCTGGAAGCGCTGCGCCTGCCCGCCGCCACGACCCACGATCTGCGTGTGCTCGGCTTCGAGTGGATCGGGGACCTCCTATTGCAGCCGCGTGCGCCGCTGACGCTTCGTTTCGGTCCCGAGCTCGGGCGGCGGCTCGATCAGGCGATCGGCGCGGCGGCGGAGCCGATCGATCCGGTTCGGCCGGCCGATCTCATCGAGGTCCGGCGCAGTTTTGCCGAACCGATCGGCGCCGCCGAGACCATCGCGCGTTACATCGGCAAGCTCGTCGTCGCGCTGTGCGAACGCCTTGAGGAAATGGACCTCGGTGCGCGACGGCTAGATCTTCATCTGCGGCGCGTCGACAACCAGCGCCAGGCAATCCGCGTCGGCATGGCTGTGCCCGTTCGCGACGCGAAGCGCCTCACCCGCCTCTTGTGCGACAGGATCGAGACGATCGATCCCGGCTTCGGCATTGAAGTCCTGACCCTCGTCGCAAGCATCGCCGAACCATTGGTCCGCAAGCAGACCGTCAGCGCGCTCATCGAAGAGGCCATCCCCGATGTGTCCGACCTGATCGACACGCTGGCCAACCGCGTCGGTGAGCGCGCCGTCTACCGCGCGGCGCCGCTATCGAGCGACGTGCCCGAGCGGGCCGTCGCTCGAATTCCTGCGATGGCGCCCGATACCGGCGCCACCTGGCCGGGCCATTGGCCGCGACCGGCCCGCCTGCTGCCGCGCCCCGAGCCGATTGAGACTGTCGCGCTCTTGCCCGACCATCCGCCGGTCACTTTTACCTGGCGCGGTATCCGCCGCCGTGTGCGACGGGCCGACGGGCCCGAGCGCGTGTTCGGCGAATGGTGGAAGCGTGATGCCGAACTCGTCGCGGTGCGCGACTATTTCCGGCTCGAGGACGAGGCCGGCGAGCGATATTGGGTGTATCGCGCCGGCGACGGCGAAGACGCTGCGACCGGATCGCATCGCTGGTTCATGCACGGGGTGTTCGGATGAGCACCCATCGCTATGTCGAGTTGCAAACGACATCGCACTTCAGCTTCCTGCGCGGAGCCTCCTCGGCCGACGAGCTCTTCGCCCAGGCGGCGGTGCAGGGCATCGAGGCGCTCGCGATCGTCGACCGCAACAGCCTCGCCGGCATCGTGCGCGCACACGAAGCTTCGAAGGCAACCGGCGTGCGCCTGATCGTCGGCTGCCGCCTCGATCTCTCCGACGGCATGTCGCTCCTGGTCTATCCGAGCGACCGGTCCGCTTATTCGCGGCTCTGCCGATTGCTCTCGCTAGGCAAGCGACGCGCCGGCAAGGGCAAGTGCAGCCTCGGATGGGCCGATGTCGTTGCTTACGGCGAGGGCCTCATCGCGGTGCTCGTGCCGGACACGGCCGATGATGATTGCCGATTGCACCTGCGCCAGCTGCACGACGCATTCGCCGATCGCGCCTATATGGCGCTCACGCTCCGGCGCCGGCCGAACGATCAACTGCGGCTTCACGCACTCTCGAACGCCGCTGCGGCCGCGAAGGTCCGAACCGTCGTGACCAATGACGTCCTCTTCCACGCGCCCGATCGCCGGATCCTGCAGGACGTCGTCACATGCATCCGGCACAACGTCACGATCGACGCGCTCGGCGATCGGCGCGAGCGTCATGCCGATCGCTTTCTCAAGCCGCCCGAGGAGATGCATCGCCTCTTCACGCGTTACTCCGACGCTTTGGCGCGCACGCTTGAAATCGCCGATCGCTGCCGTTTCTCGCTCGACGAGCTCGCCTATCAATATCCGGAGGAACGCGACGATCCTTCGCTATCGCCGCAGGAGACGCTTGGAAAGCTCACCTGGGAGGGCGCGGCGACGCGCTATCCCGAAGGGCTGCCCGACGAGGTGCGCGCTGTCCTCCAGCACGAGCTGCGCCTCATCAACAAACTCGACTACGCGCCGTATTTCCTGACGGTCAACAGCATCGTCAGGTTCGCGCGCTCACGCGACATCCTGTGCCAGGGACGCGGCTCGGCCGCGAATTCCGCCGTCTGCTACGTTCTCGGCATCACCTCGATCGATCCCGGACGCAACGACCTGTTGTTCGAGCGCTTCGTCAGCGAAGAGCGCCGCGAGCCGCCCGACATCGACGTCGATTTTGAGCACGAAAGGCGAGAGATCGTCATGCAGTGGGTGTTCGAGACCTACGGCCGCGATCATGCCGCTCTGTGCTCGACCGTGATCCGTTATCGCGCGAAAGGCGCATTGCGCGATGTCGGCAAGGCGCTCGGCCTGCCCGAAGATCTGATTTCGTCGCTCTCGGGCCAGGTCTGGGGCTGGTCCGAGGAAGGCGTTGAAAATCGCCATGTCGAGGAGCTCAATCTCAATCTGGCCGATCGACGGCTGCGATTGACGCTCGATCTCGCGCGCCAGCTCATGGGCGCGCCACGACATCTCTCACAGCACCCCGGCGGCTTTGTCTTGACCCACGATCGGCTCGACGATCTCGTGCCGATCGAACCGGCGAGCATGAAGGACCGGCAGGTCATCGAGTGGGACAAGGACGATATCGACGCGTTGCGATTTATGAAGGTCGACGTCCTCGCCTTGGGCATGCTCACCTGCATGAAGAAGGGTCTCGATCTGCTCGCGCAGCACAAGGGCGTCGAGCTCGACCTTGCGACGATTCCTGCCGAGGATCCTCGTACCTACGCCATGATCAGGAAGGCCGATACGCTCGGGACGTTTCAGATCGAAAGCCGCGCGCAGATGTCGATGCTCCCCCGTCTCAAGCCCAGGACCTATTACGACCTCGTCGTCCAGGTGGCGATCGTTCGGCCTGGCCCGATCCAGGGCGACATGGTCCATCCCTATCTTCGCCGCCGCGAAGGACGCGAGCCCGTCCATTACCCCAAGCCCGAGCTCGAGCAGGTGCTCGGAAAAACCTTGGGCGTGCCCCTGTTTCAAGAGCAAGCGATGCGGGTGGCGATCACCTGCGCGGGCTTCACGCCCGGCGAAGCCGATATGCTGCGCAAATCGATGGCCACGTTCAAGTTCACGGGCGGGGTCTCATCGTTCAAGACCAAATTGATAGACGGCATGGTCGCCAACGGATACGAGCGCGATTTCGCCGCGCAGACGTTTCGGCAATTGGAGGGGTTTGGCTCGTATGGATTCCCGGAAAGCCATGCCGCGTCGTTCGCCCTGATCGCCTACGCCAGCGCTTGGCTTAAATGCTGGCATCCGGATGTCTTCTGCGCTGCTTTGCTCAACAGCCAGCCCATGGGTTTTTATGCGCCGGCGCAAATCGTAAGAGACGCGATCGAGCACAGCATTGAGGTGCGCCCGGTCTGCGTCACGGCCTCGCGCTGGGATTGCACGCTGGAGCCAACCCGCGACGAAAGCCGCTTTGCGGTCAGGCTCGGCCTGCGGATGGTTCGCGGTCTCGCCAATGGCCACGCCGCCCGGATCCTTGCGGCCCGCGCCGATCAACCCTTCGCCTCGGTCGACGACCTCTGGCGCCGCTCCGACGTGCCGCAAGCCGCACTCGTTCTCCTGGCCGAGGCGGATGCGTTTCGGCCGGCCCTCGGTCTCGCCCGGCGCGAGGCGCTGTGGGCGATCAAGGCTCTCAGGGACGAACCTTTGCCGTTATTCGTGGCCGCCGCGGCGCGCGATCACGGACCGAGCGCCGAGCTCAACGAACCCGCGGTGGCGCTGCGATCGATGAAAACGGGCGGCGAAGTCGTCGAAGACTACCGGCATGTCGGCTTGTCATTGCGCAGTCACCCGGTCTCGTTTCTTCGCAGCGACCTGCATCGTCGGCGCATCGTCTCCTGCGCGGAGGCGATGGAATCGCGCGACGGCCGCCGGCTCGAAGCAGCCGGCATCGTCCTGGTCCGCCAGCGGCCCGGGTCAGCGAAGGGCGTGATGTTCATCACATTGGAGGACGAGACAGGCATTGCCAACCTCGTCGTCTGGCCGAAGGTCTTCGAAACCAATCGCCGCGCCATCATGGCGGCGAGCATGATCGCCGTGCACGGCCGCATCCAACGCGAGGGCGAGGTGGTTCATCTGGTCGCGCAGCGGATCGTCGACCTGTCGGGAGAGCTGGCCAGCGTCGGCGAGCGCGAGGCCAGCTTTCCGCTGCTTTACGGTCGCGGCGATCAGGTCCGCAAAGGCGGTTCGGCCCCCGATCCACGCGAGCAGCCGCCGAGGGCGGTGCGAACGCGCGACATCTATGTGCCAGACCTCCATATCGACACCATCAAGGTGAAAACGCGGAATTTCCACTAGCGGCGGCCGCGAAACTAAACCCGTTTCACAGTTGAAAGCATTCGAAGGCCGATCAACAATACCGCTGCAATTACCATAAGGATCGGAAATCAACTCGACGGACCGATCAAGCCCCAGGGAGATGCAAATGGCCGACGACAAATCGAAACGAGGCAATGCCGACCGTCGGCGCGTCGCCGGCGGCGAAGGCTACGAAGTCAGTTATTTCGCTAAAAAGCACGGCATCACGAAGGACCAAGCCGAGGGCCTGATCAAGCGGATCGGCAATGATCGCAACAAACTCAACGCAGCCGCCGAAAAGCTGAAGAAATAAACGCAGCGCGGCTAAGGCTGTTCATCCAGGACAGTTGCGCGATCAAAGGACAGGTCGTTCGATCATGGCGACGGCGCCCAAAACAAAAGCAAGATCGACCGCACGCGAGACGAAGTCTTCGTCGGCGCGAACATCCGCGGTGGCGCCGGCATTCCGTCCCGTTCAGCTCGCTACGCTGGTCGACGCGGTTCCGGCCGGCGACCGCTGGATTCACGAGATGAAATATGACGGCTATCGCACGCTCGTCGCCGTCGGTGGGGGCGAGGCGCGTGCCTATACCCGTTCGGGCCTCGACTGGTCCGGCCGCTTTCCCTCGATTCTCGCCGATGCGCGTCAACTCAAGGTCCAATCCGCCCTGATCGACGGCGAGGCGGTCGTGCTCGATCCCGAGGGGCGCTCGAACTTCCAGAAGCTGCAGGGCGCGCTGAAGGGCGCTCCGGCGAGCATCGACTATTTCGCGTTCGATCTGCTCGAACTCAATGGGGATGATCTGACCAGCCTTCCCCTTCTCGAGCGAAAAACCAAGCTCAAGGGAATTCTTCCCGCGAAGGGCACCCACATTCGCTACTCGGATCATATCCAGGGAAACGGCGAGAAGCTGCTCAAGAGCTTTTGTGCGGCCGGGCTCGAGGGTGTCGTCTCTAAGCTCGCCAACTCGCGATATGTCGGCGCACGCGCCGGCAACTGGGTGAAAACCAAATGCATCAAGCGGCAAGAATTCGTAATCGCCGGCTGGACGCCGTCCGACAAGAGCCGCGCCTTCCGGTCGCTCATTCTCGCCGTCCATGACGGCGGCACGCTGCGCTACGCCGGAAAGGTCGGCACCGGCTTCGATGCGGCCGAACTCGCGCGCCTGATGAAGATCATGGCGCCACTCGAACAGAAGGCAGCGACGGTCGAGGCACCACGCGCCGAGGTCCGCGGCGCGCATTGGCTGCGGCCGAGGCTCGTGGCCGAGATCGCCTATACCGAGATGACCAACGAGGGAACGCTTCGTCACCCCAGCTATCTCGGGCTGCGCGAGGACAAGAAGCCCGAGGCCGTCGTGCTCGAGACTGAGCATCACGCCGCTGAACGGCCGGCGCCGGCGACAAGCACGGTCGTCATCACAAGCCGCGACCGCGTCATTTATCCGGAAGCCAATATCACCAAAGGCCAGCTCGCCGACCACTATGCGGCGGTCGCCGAGATCATGCTGCCCTGGATCGGCAGCCGGCCGATCAGCCTTGTCCGCTGCCCACAGGGCCGCGCAAAGCAATGTTTCTTCCAGAAGCACGATGCCGGAAGCTTCGGCGAGGCGGTTCACCACATCGGGATTGTCGAGAAGGATGGCCACGAAGAGCCCTATCTCTATATCGACGATGCCGATGGGCTCATGACCTGCGTGCAGATGGGAACGATCGAATTCCATGGCTGGGGCGCGCGTATCGAAGATGTCGAGAAGGCGGATCGGCTGATCTTCGATCTCGACCCCGATGAAGGGCTCGATTTCGAGGCGGTTCGCGAGGCTGCCTTCCAATTCCGCGACATCTTGAAATCGATGGGCCTCGAGACTTTTCCAATGGTGACCGGCGGCAAGGGCGTGCATGTCATCGCGCCGCTCACGCCGAAAGCCGAGTGGCCGCAGGTCAAGGACTTCGCCTATCGCCTCGCGCAGGCGGTCGCGCAGAACGATCCGAAGCATTTCACTGCGGCGCTTGCAAAGGCCCGGCGCAAGGGCCGCATCTTCGTCGACTATCTGCGCAACCAGCGCGGCGCGACAGCGGTCATGCCCTATAGCGCCCGCACGCGCGCCGGCGCCTCGGTTGCCGCGCCGATAAGCTGGGGCGAGATGAAGACCATCGACTCGCCGGCGCATTTTCACATCGGCGATGCACCGGAGCTGGTGCGCCGCACGAGCTCCAAAACCCTGGCAAGCTGGGGCCGTGCCGAACAAGTTTTGCCCGATATCTAATCCATGAAAATCGCGACCTACAACGTCAATGGCATCAATGGCCGCCTCCCCGTTCTCCTGCGATGGCTCGCAGAATCGCAACCCGATATCGTCTGCCTCCAAGAGCTGAAGGCGCCGCAGGAGAAATTTCCGGACAAACCGATCCGCGATCTCGGCTACGACGCGATCTGGCAGGGGCAGAAGAGCTGGAATGGCGTCGCCATTCTCAGCCGCGTCGGACAGATCCACGAAACCCGCCGCGGTCTTCCCGGCGATCCGGACGATAGCCACAGCCGCTATATCGAGGCTGCCGTCAACGGCATCCTGATCGGCGGACTCTATTTGCCGAATGGCAATCCAAAGCCCGGTCCGAAATTCGACTACAAACTTCGCTGGTTCGACCGGTTGATCGCGCATGCCGGCGAACTTCTCGCCACCGGCCAGCCGGTGATGCTCGCAGGCGACTTCAACGTGATGCCGACCGATCTCGACGTCTACAAGCCCGAGCGCTGGCTCGACGACGCTCTCTTCGCTCCCGAAGCGCGCAGCCTATTTCCGGCTACTCGAACAAGGTTGGACCGACGCGCTCCGTACGCTCCATCCCGACGAGGCCATCTACACCTTCTGGGACTATTTTCGAAATGCGTTTGCACGGAATGCCGGGCTGCGCATCGATCATCTGCTGCTTAGCCCGCCGCTTGCCGAACGCCTCGTCGACGCTCAGGTCGACGTTGTAGTGCGCGGATGGGAAAAGAGCAGCGATCACGCCCCCGTCTGGATCGAGCTTGCGGATGCGACCACATCCGCGAGGCGCGCAGCGCCCCGTCGGCGCGTGACGCCCGTCCGCGCTTGAGGCGCCGTCAACCAACCTGTGCGACAGACAACGTCCCGGCAGGCAGCGGCTTGATCAGCGACTTCGCCGAGATCGCGGGATTGAGCCAGTCAGCCCACGCGGAGCGCTCAAGAATGACGATCTGCCGATCGTGGTAGGGCTTGATATCAGGCCCCGGCTCCATCGTCAGCATCGTGTAGGCCTCGCCGACATCCTTGGCGTCACGCCAGATTCCAGCGATGCAGAAGATCGGCTCGTCGCGCTTCGTGAACAGCCATTTGTCCTTCTTCTTCTTTCCCTTTTCCGCCGGATCAGTGAACTCGTAGAACCCATCCGCAACGATGAGACAGCGGTTGCTGGTGAACTCGCGACCATCCGAGCGAAAATTATAGACCGGTCTCTTGTTCTGGCCGGGCCAGCTCCACCGGCGCTGCACCAGGTCGGCTTCGTCGCTCGCGCCTTCGACCGGGCGGATGATCGGACCCATGTCGGTGATCTTGATATCTTCGCGAGCCTCGATGTTCGGCGAGCCTTCGCTGAAGCGGATTTTGATCTTGAGATCGGCGAAGTCCTCGACGATCGAGGCGACATCCACCATCAGCCGATAGTCATTGCACATCGCTCCCCCTTTCCTGGCATTGCACTGGAGTGGCGTTCCTATTATGTTCTAAAATGCCATGACCGTGAAGGCCTTCAATTCTGATGCACCACTCGACGAACGCCGCGTCATCGTTCGACGCTCCGGCGACGAGGTCGAGATGGTCGAACTGCCGTGGGGCCTGAAGCCGGGCGAGACCGGCGCACGCCCCTGCACCGTCGTACACGGCGAGGGACGAACCTTTCCCAATCATCGCTGCCTCGTCCCGGCAACCGAGTTTCGCCATCGTAGCAACGGTAAGGACTACAGCTTCAGGCTTGCGAATGGCGACTGGTTTTATTTTGCCGGAATTTGGCGGCCGGCGACGCGCGACTGGCCCGAGGCCTATGCGATCATCACCATCGAATCGAACGGCGATATCGCGCCCTATCAAGACCGCCAGATGGCGGTGCTACGTCGAAATGAGCGCATGGGCTGGCTCGATGCTATGCGACCCGAGACGGACATCTTGTGTCCCCTGCCGGCCGGAAGCTTTCGTGTCTCTCGTTTTCACCACGCCCGCGACCAATCCATGCTCGCGCTTTGACGACGTTGTGCCGTGGCAACGGAGTCGGACATCATCCCGCGCAAGATCATCCATGTGGACATGGATGCCTTTTATGCGTCGGTCGAACAGCGTGACGATCCACACTTGCGCGGACGACCCGTTGCCGTCGGCGGGTCGGAGGCGCGTGGCGTCGTCGCGGCAGCGAGCTACGAAGCGCGTGCTTTCGGTGTTCGCTCGGCGATGGCGTCGATCACGGCCAAGCGCCGTTGTCCCGACCTCATCTTCGTGCCACCAAGATTCGATGTGTACCGCGCGGTGTCGGCACAGATCCGCGAGATCTTCGCCGAACATACCGATCTGATCGAGCCGCTCTCACTCGACGAAGCCTATCTGGACGTGTCGGAGAACAAGCACGGCATTGAGATCGCGAGCGAGATCGCGACCATCATCCGCGCGCGCATCAAGGAGGTCACGGGCCTCAATGCCTCCGCCGGCATTTCATATT
Source organism: Mesorhizobium sp. 2RAF21 (assembly GCF_052115345.1). Taxonomy (NCBI): domain Bacteria; kingdom Pseudomonadati; phylum Pseudomonadota; class Alphaproteobacteria; order Hyphomicrobiales; family Phyllobacteriaceae; genus Mesorhizobium; species Mesorhizobium sp. 2RAF21. Next base: position 26,277 of record NZ_JBFRGM010000027.1, read on the forward strand.
GCAAATTCCTTGCGAAGATGGCGAGCGACCTCAACAAGCCGAACGGCCAGGCCGTCATCACACCCAGCAAAGGCCCATCTTTCGTCGAGGCGCTCCCGGTGAAGAGATTCCACGGCGTTGGGCCTGCGACGGCGGAGAAGATGGAGCGGCTTGGCATTCTCACCGGCGCTGATCTCAAGGCGAAACCGCTCGCCTTCCTGCAGCAACACTTCGGAAAAGCGGGAGGCTGGTACTATCGAATTGCCCGTGGAATCGACAATCGGCCTGTCGAGCCCGATCGGCCGCGCAAGTCGATCGGCGCGGAAGACACTTTTGAGACCGACCTGTTCGACAGTGAGAGCGTGTATTCTGAAATCAGCGCTCTTGTCGCGAAGGTTTGGCGTCTCTGCGAAGCGAAGCAACTGCGGGCGCGCACGGTGACGCTGAAGGTGAAGTACGCCGACTTCCAGCGGATAACGCGAAGCCGTACCGTCTCGCAACCGTTTCAGACCGCGGCGCAAGTCGACGAGCTGTCGCGGGCGTTGCTCGATCCATTGTTTCCGGTCGAGAAGGGCATCCGGCTCGTCGGCGTCACGGTCTCCTCGCTCGAAGACGCGGTCGGAATCTTTGAGGGGCAACTCGCGCTGCTCTAAAGTGCGAAGGCGCGAAAGCGCCGGCTGAAACGCGTTGGCCGCGCGCGGCCCGGTTGGGATCGGCAGCCCGCCTGCTGGCCGGGGACGATTTGGATCGGTGATTGCTGCGGAGTATGGACGGCGGCCCATCGCGGGAAGCCGCGGCGTTCCCAGCAGCTTCCGGCGAGGGAAAAGGACGTAGCACACAGGTCGTCTCGCCCGCCGCGAACCAATCCCGCTCTTCAGCGATGGCGTCCTGGGCCCTCCTCCGGATCTTCCACGATCAACCCACAAGGGGTCGGCTAGCAAGCTGCCGCCGCTGCGGCTGCGCCTTCGCGGTGATCGCGACCGAAGGCGGTCCATCGAGGAGCCATCGAGCGGGAATTGGCCCGCTCCGGATGGAGCCTTCGAGATGTCGCACGATCTTTCCCTTGCCCAGAATCACGCGTTCCAGCTTGCCCGCACCCTCATGGTCCCGGTGACGCTCTTCAAATCCGGCGATGCCTATGGCGCCCTCCCCTCCGAGGAGCTCGAAGACGCCGACGATCTCGAACTGATCCACGAATTCGACCCCTACGAGCGCGGCCCGGCTCACTGAGCCAGTTGCGCTGGCGCCGAGCAACGCGGCGCCTCGACTATCGGCAGAGCCGATCCCGCAGCGCGCTGCAGAAGCAAGAAAGGATGGGCCAGCCATAACGTCGAGCCACGGCCATCTCTCTCTCATTGATGGCCGATCATACCGGCAGTCGGGCCGCGTCAAGGACGCGCGGTTGCCCCCAATTTTCCGCCGCCGCCCGTTGGGCGCCGTCAGAAACTCGGCACCCCCACGCGCCGGCTCTGCCGGTCGCCTCGCGATCCCTGACCCGTCCCTCCAACACCTGGTGCGTGCCTCCGTCATCGAGACGAAGGAGGTTCATATGGAAGACATTCGTGACATCTACGCCGAAATCGCAGAACTCCGCGCTGAGCTTGCGCACTGCATCCTGACGCGCAGGGAGCGCCGCGAAACGCAGCTGCGTCTTGTTCAGGCGCTCACCGAAGCCGACCATCGGCAGCGCGAGGCGGAGGTGGCTTAGGCCCCTTTTTGTGTCGGCGCTGCCACCGAGTGTCGCCGCATCCGGAAGGAAGCGCTTGCGTCCCTCGGGTGAAGGCCCCGCCTCTCGGCGGACCCGTCGTCGATTAAGTGTAGAGGTGGCGGGTCAGAGCGACACGCAGGAGCCAGCCTTCGCCATCCGGCCAGCATGTCAGGTGTTGTGGGTGTGGAGTCTGGATTGTCGAGTGGGACGGCCGAGAAATCGTGCGAACCGGACCTCGCGCGCCGGGCGGCCGCGGTGCCACGATATTCGCGCGAAGGCGGGTGGTCGCGGATCCCTTGCCGGAGACGGTTGCGGTCGGCGCGATCGACGCCGGCCTGAAGGGGCAAGTGCACCGTGATGTTGCCGTCGAATGCGATAACGGTGTCGATATGTGAGCCTGTCATCATTCCCGAGGTGTTTGCGAAAGCCACCCCCAACACGAGCCCGATTGGCCTGGTCTGACCGAAGGACGAGCACGCAAGCGTCCTCTCGATCTTGTCCCCGCAACGTCCTGCGACGACTTTTTTCCGCCGCCTTCGGCTTTGCATCGCGAGACAAAAAAGCCGTCTCCGGCCGCCTTCCACTGCGTTGCAGCCCTTCGGGTGCGGGTCGATCGCCTCCGGCCTCACGACCGCCATCGGGTCGCGATGGGCGCGGCCCTGAAACAAGGGAACGAGACAATGGCTAACATCGGCACCTTCACCTCGAACGGCAACGGCTTCACGGGCACCATCCGCACCCTGACCTTGAACGTCAAAGCTCGGCTGGTCCGCGTCGAAAACCCCTCCGACAAGGGCCCGCACTTCCGCATCTTCGCCGCAGCGAATGCCGAGCTCGGCGCCGCTTGGCAGAAGCACTCCGACCAGACGGACCGCGACTACCTCTCGGTCAAGCTCGACGATCCGAGCTTCCCCGCCCCGATCTACGCGACCCTGGTCGAGGTCGAAGGCGAGGAAGGCCTGCAGCTGATCTGGTCTCGGCCGAACCGCGACTGACCCGGGCGACGAGCGGGCCCCGCCGTGAGGCGGGGCCTTCGCCATGTCGCGCCTGGCAGCCGCTAGTTACGTTCTGCAGCGCCAACATCGCGATAGCCACGCCGCCTTTTTGCACGCTCAAGCCGGCCTAGAGCGACGGAGGCTTCCTCGGGCTGGTCGAAGGTCTCCATCATCGACTGGCCGTTGGTTCCGATGCGCCCCCAGTTCCGGATGACCGACGCGCCGCCGAACAGCGTCGGTTGAAGCGCGAGCGCGTAGAAGCGCCGCATGTTTCGGGCCGGCTCGACGCGATGCAGATGGAGCTGTTCAGGAACCTCGTTGGCCATGAAGTAAGTCTCGCTTCCTTTAGAAGCGGCGTCCAACGCCTTTCATGAATCAATCTGCGCTGACCGATTCATCAGCCTGATCAGTCAGTCACACCAGTTTCGACGCGGGCCGCCCCAAGGGCGAGCGAGCCCTTCGGCGATCAATGTCGCGCCAAGGGAGTGGCCGGCCCGCCTTACCACGCGCAGCTTGCGGCCGAAACGGTCTTCGTCCCGGTCTGCGGCGACGAGAGAGAACGCACCGGCATTGAGTAAATCGAGGAGTCTGCGTCTGGCCGCCTCTCCCTTCATCCGCTCTGTCTCGCAGTGCGGCGGACTCAGTTCGGGAACATCGATATCCGCTATGCTTGACCCGCAGATGCCAGAAGGTGTCGCCGTCGACGACGCAGTTCACGCGCCGCGCTTCGCCGCAAATCGAGAACGTCGCCGCAAGGCTGTCCGGATAGGAAGCTGGCAACGGCCGTTGTGTTGGACTGGCCTGAAAGGGTGGATCCGAGGCGAGCGTCGTCGCCGCAACCAGCAGCATTCCCGCGGCCAGCATCATCTCGGTCTTTATGAAACTTCTCCCTTGATCGATCGAAGCCGGCGATCTCCTCTAGTCTCGGATCCTTGCTGGAATGTCGATCATGCAGGTCAGACCCTGGAGGCATTCGCCTTTGCGCTTGGCTTGGGCGATCAAGATTTTGGCGAGCCGCCTGCGGCGGACGGCTCTATTCGCTTCGCTCACGGAGCCCGCAGGCGGTCTCCGCCGGGTCCGGTGACGATCCTCTCGCGAGACCATTTAAGCCGAGGTCAAGCCGATGCCCCTTTTCGGCGGCCTTACGGCGCGATCGCCTCCGATCAAGTACGCACCCATCGGGGTCGCGATGCCCGCCGCCCGAGAAGGGCTACGTTGATTCGAGGTGGAATGCCGGACAGCCATTCGGTCATCTGCTCTCGTCCGAACCGCGACTGAGACGCCACGTAGAAGGTCCCGCCGTGAGGCGGGGCCTTCCCAGACAAGTCAGCGACGATCGCCAGCGTTGGATCGCCAAGACACCGACGGATGCGGCACGTGCCTTAAGCGGCCGGTAGGTTGGTCAAAATCGCCACTGCGCTGGCTCATGCCAGCGCAGGTTCGGGATGAACAAAAGCTCCACCCCCGCCGATTCTTGGCGGTATGGTGGCCAGAGCGGGACAAGGCGGCGGATCGTCGTCGTCATCGCGCCGGCGGCGGGATACGATGCGAGACCATTTTCTCAGCGCGGAGCGGCGCCGCCGCTCCGGCGGCATATGCCCCAGCCCAAAGGATGGGTTCGTCGAAAGCGTGAGGCTGTCGAATGTGTCCAGCGCCTTCAAAGCGCGCAGAATCTCGTCCACCTCGACAATAGAGCCATCCTCTAGCTGACGCAGCGATGGAGAGCCCGGAACTGCGCGGGCGTCAGACGCCCAGGAGGCTAACAGGGCCCGCTTCTCAGCACGGCTCATCTCCGGATCATTTATAACGTCATCAGGCTGCTGGAATATCGGATGTCCAGCGCTGCGGCGTGCTTTATGGCGATCAATGTTTGAAAAGCTGCTATATTCAGTCATCTCCGTTTCTCCGCAATTCGTGACACCCGGATAGATCGGGAGGCAAATCGCAGGGTTTAGGTTTGGTCGACGGGCTCAGGCAGCTTTGCGCTGCGGCTCCGTATTTTGGCTGATCTGCTTCGTCTTGCCGTTGTCTCCCGCCGATGGGGCGTTGCGCGTCGAACCGATGGCGATCCGGCGAGGCTTCAACTCCTCGGGAATCTCCCGCACCAGATCGACCGACAGCAGGCCATTCTCCAACGTAGCATTGGCGACCTTGACGTGGTCGGCAAGCTTGAACGCCTGTTTGAAATCGCCGATCGCCAACCCTTGGTGAAGAATCTGCCTATTCTCCTGGCTCGGCCTTTTCTGTCCCGTCACGATGAGCTCAGGACCGTCCTGGGTGAGCTCCACCTCATCCGGGCTGAAGCCGGCGATCGCCATGGTGATGCGGTAGTCGTTGTCGCTCTTCTTCTCGATGTTGTAAGGCGGCCAGTCTGAGCGCACGCTGGTATCGAGCATGTCGAGAAGGCGATCGAAGCCCACCGTCGAGCGGTAAAGGGGCCTATAATCGAAGCTTCTCATAGCCATATCCTCCGTAAAGCAACATGGATTACAAGCAGCGTCACAGCGTCTCTGCGACGCCTATTGGTCGGGCCGAAGCCCCGACGCAGAAGGATTTGGGAGAACCAAAAACTCAGTTCAAGAGAGCAAACCGAGATTTTTTTGAACGATGTTTACGTTCAAGCAGCCGGATCGATGACGTCGGAGCGGATGCCGTAAACTACACCTCCGACGGCGAGCCGCCGTCCGAATGGGCTCGACAAACGACACACTCAGCCCCGCCGGCAGCCCGGACGGCCTTGCCGCTTCGCTCATCAAAGCGCCGACCATCTCGAACCAGGCGCCGTCCCAAGGCGCGGCTTTGGGATTGACGTCATTTTACCGCCAGGACGATCTTGCCTTGAATGTGCCCCTTGGCAGCTCGCTCGTGCGCAAGCCGCGCGTCGGCAAGGGCATAGGTGCTGTCGAGGACGACCCGGATCGTGCCTGCAGCAAGCAAGCTTCCAATCTCCGCCAGCTGCGCGCCACTCGACCGGACCTGAGTCGCCGAGACCGTGACGCCCAGCTTTTTCGCATCCTCCGCGCCGGTGAACCCAAGAGGAAAGACAGGAAACAGTGCGCCGCCCGGCTTCAGCGTGCGCAAAAACCGTCCGGTGCCGGGTCCGCCCACGGCGTCGACCACAAGATCGACGTCATGCGCCACGTCCTCGGGAGGCGTCTTGGTGTAGTCGATGAACGCGTCGGCGCCGAGATCGCGCAGAAGCGCCTCGTGCTTGCCCGACGCCACGGCGATGACATGGGCGCCTTTCAGCTTGGCGATCTGCACCGCGAAATGTCCGACGCCGCCAGCCGCTCCATTGACGAGAACGGTCTTGCCTTCCAACGGTACCGGCACATGCGGATACGGTTGTAACGGGTTGGGCGCGTCGTGCCCCAGATCGACCAGAAACTGCCACGCGGTGAGCAGCGACATTGGCGCCCCCGCGGCGTGCGCATGGTCGATCCCGGCCGGCTTGATCGCGACTTCGGAAGCCGGCACGCTGACATACTCGGCGTAAGCCCTGCTGTCGCCAGCGAGGCCCGAGGGAAATCGGACCATCGAATAGACCTCGTCACCCACGGAGAAACCTTCGACATCGCCGGCCACGGCCTCGACGACGCCGGAGATGTCGGTCCCGAGGATGAGCGGGAACGACACCCGCGGCTGCCATTCGGGCGGAAGCATCTTGTAGCCCTCACGCAGATACCAGTCGGGTGGATTGAGGCCGACGGCGTGAACCCGGACCAGCACTTCGCCTGGCTTCACCTCAGGCTTCGGGGCATCCTCATAGACCAGCACCTCGGGACCGCCGAACGCGTGCTGCCGGATCGCCTTCATTGTATCGCTCATCATGATCTCCTTTCGCCGTTCGGTGCTCAGACACCGATATAACACCGGTCCCGGCATTGATAATCTGCTCCAATGGCGCTTCAATAGTGCCATGAAGGAACAAATGCTTTTGGAGCGGTTGACCGGCCTGATCGCGTTTGCGCGTGCTGGCTCGATGGGTAGCTTCACAGCCGCTGCTCGCTCCTTATCGGTCTCACCCTCAGCCGTCAGCAAGAGCATCCAGCGCCTTGAGCGGCATCTGGGGGTTCCACTCTTCACCCGCACGACCCGGTCGCTGACACTCACGCCAGAGGGTCGCGATCTTCACGAGCGCGCGCTGCGTCTGCTGCGCGAGGCGGAAGCGATCGAGCAGGCGGCGATGAGCGCGCGCTCAGAGCCGTCGGGCAACTTGCGGGTGGCGGCGTCGCTGCCGATCGGACTGCATGTGATCGCGCCCGCTCTGCCTGCGTTCCGAAAGAGTCATCCCAAAGTGACGGTCGATCTCAGACTGACTGACCGGATGGTGGACATCATCGAGGAAGGCATCGACGTCGCAATACGCATTGGCGATCTGGCGGATTCGCGCCTGTTGTCGCGGAGCCTTGCCCCTTATCGACTCTGCTGCTTTGCGTCACCCGCTTACCTTGCGGCGCGCGGCGCGCCGCTGCACCCCGACGATCTGGCGGGGCACGACCTCGTCAACCTTCGTTATCAGAGCACAGGTCAAAGCTTTCGCTGGCCCTTTCAGATTGCCGGTCACGAGATCGAGCTGGTACCCACCGCGAGCATCGTCGTCGACGTAAGCGATGCGGTACTCGTGACGCTCGCGGCCGGTGGCGGCATCGGGATCAGCGCCTCCTTCATTGCGGCGCCTTACGTCACGCGCGGCGACCTCGTCCCAGTGCTTTCCGCCTTTGCGGTAGAGCGGCACAATATTACTGCAGTATGGCCCGAAAGCCGCCGCGCGAACCCTGCCGTGCGTGCCTTTCTGACCCTATTGCAGGACGTCTTTCAGGAGCGACTGACGGCCACGGCGAGCCTGTCGGAGGAAGGGCGCCACGTTGCCGGAGCCAGAAACCAGACCACTCAAGGATTCCCGAGTTGACATTCTAATCCCGGGTTGCGTCGTCCTTCGACGCGATATGCGCGTGATAGCCGCATAGTCCGTTGTGCTCATAGTATTCTTCGGCACTCAGGTCGGTTCCGCAAACCGCGCTAGCGGCCCTCCGCCATCGATAGGTCGACTGACATCGGCAGGTTCGTTGCGCTTGTGACCGCCGTTGTCATCATCCCCGCGGTTTCCGGCCTATGCCGTGCGCAGCCTCCGATGACGATCCGCCACGCGCCTCTTTGCGCGCCTCCCAGGTCGCGACCAGAAAGGTGGCCATCGCGCCAGCGAGATTGACTGCCAGCTCCGCGTGCCTTGGCTGTGGGCGCGCGCGCTTCGGCCCAGGGCTGTGCGCATCACTGAGCTTGTTGCGCAGGGCGCCCAAGGATTCGACAACAGACTGGCAGCTTCCGAGAATCTGCTTGAAGACCTGCTCCGTATGGTCGTCGGGCGCGAGCTTCAGGACTTTGGAGAGCTTGCGGTAGAGGGCCGGCAGATCGTCAGCTTCTTGCCAGGTCTCACCCGCCTCCTCGAGGATCCATTTGCAGACGTCTTCGAGCAGGGTGCGGGCCAATGTAATTGCGCCTGCCGGTTCCGAGCCGCGCCGCTCCATGGCCATGGTCCAACGCGCGTGCACCTGCGTCGGGTCAAAGGCGGCCAGCGTCGCGGAGATGCTGGCATCTGCTGGCGATCCGGTTGGTGCGACTCTCACGGCGTAAAATGGACTTCCAGAAATTCGTCCCGCCAAGGCTAACGTATAGCCGTCGTGCCGCAGTAGGCCGTCGATCTTCTCGGCCAGCTCGATTTGCTCGCTCCCCGAGAACGCATCTGGCGCCGTGACGGCGGCAAGGAATTTAAATAGCTGCGCGCGTGAGCACGTTAGCAGCCCGAGCGTCTCCAGCACATCGCGCTGGGTCAGGTCGTCGTTGCGGATAGTATGGCGATGGAGATAGTCCTCGAGCGTTGCCTCATCGCTGGGATGAGGTGCGCGAAGAGAACCGATCGGCCAAAGGCCGCGAATAAGCTCGATGTCCTCGATCTCGCGCGCCAGCGGGCGGCCTTCGAACAGCGCGATCAGACGTCGACGCGTGAGCGTGGTGACCGCCGGGCCGTTTAGCTCGTCAATCTTGGCCAATTGCTCACTGAGCTCGAAGCGCTGCTCTTCAGCGGCAAGCTCGCGAGCGGAGACGACGACCTGTTCGGCCGATACATCCGCAAGCCGCTTCTGGGCATATTTGTATTTGCTGGCGAACGCCTCCTGTTCCTCGCCGTCCGCCAGATTCAACCGACGGCACAAGCCCGGTACGTCATAGGCTTTGGCGTCAGAGATCGCCGACGCCAGCAGGTGGCGAAGCTCCTTGATCATGGCGGGTGGGATAGCGACGGGCATCGGCGCTGGTGTCGGCTGGCGTATGGTCGGCATACTAAAGGACCCCCCACGCCCGATATCTGTCTCTCCCGGTCGCCTCCCGCTCCAGCGCTTCTAAGCGGTCCGTCATGTCCAACAGCTTTCGCGCCGCGGCGGCAATCGCTCCGGCGATCGTCGGATAAGTCTCCGCCGAGTTCATCGAGACGCCATCCGGAAATGTCACGGTCGCCTGATAGCCATTGCCTTTCGGCGTGGCGGAAAGCTGGATCGCTGACATAGCGCGGCTCGCCTCATATCTTTCGATCGTTCGAGCACGCAGCGACTAAAACCAGCCACGGCGCTTGAACCAGATGAGGGGCAGAATGGGGCTAAGCACGATGGCAAGCCAGGACAAAGGGTATCCCCATGTCGAGCTCAACTCCGGCATGTTCTAAAAGTTCATCCCCCAAATACCCGCCAATAGCGTCGGCGGCACGCCGACAACCGAAACGATAGTCAGGACTTTGAACAAGTCGTTCTGGTCGATCGAACTATGATCGAAGAGGCGCTCCCCGGTCAATTGTCAGGTGAAGCTCGGCTCAGATTTGAGCCAGATGGCTTGAATTGCGAGTTCAACATTCCCTTGGCGATTATGCAGGAACGATAGCTCCGACGCCTGTCGCCCACCTCGATCGACTGTATTCAAAGGTCGGCGTGTCGGTGCTAAGCTTGGACGCGAATCCGCTGGCGCACTCTTTCATAGAGTTGGACGTCTGCCTTTTGCAGAAGCTCGACCACGATTGCGAATTGCTGCCGATCGACATGGGTCGCCCAGCCGCTTTCGCAGCGCACGACGAGATAGTAGCTGTCGCCGTATTCTTCGACACCGCGTTTGAACGTGACAGTTGCACACTGAACGGTGCCTTTCTCGCGCAATTGCGGTCCGGGAACGAGATTGCAATTGTATCGCGGTGCAAGTTCAGGGAACGGACCGTCGTCCTTGTCACGCTTGCGATAATGATCGAAGATCAAGTCAGGCTGGCATCCGCGAACCAACCGAAAGCTCATGCCAACGCCTGCATAATCATTTCGGGTGTGACGCACCGGTGGATCGAATGCCAGCGTCACGCGAATGCAGCGCTCACCGTTTCCCCCAGCCTGAAACGCTTCCGGGATCGGAATCCGATAGACGGCAAAATGATCGAGGGCGATCTCATCCTCGGCGTAAAGCGTGACGCGCGCGTTGTCCGAGAATGCGGCGCGTTCGAGATCCACCAGACCGTGACCGACAATCGCCCGCGTCGCATCTGCACCAAGCAGTTGAAGCCGCTCGCTGGCGGGCGGCGGGATTTCCGCAGATCCCACAATCAGCGCCCGCACGAGATTAGCTGAGGCCTGCGGGAAGCGCGTCATGATCTGCGCGGCGCTGAAGGCAACGCGCGGCGCGGCATAGGACGTGCCTGATCCCGCCGTGAAGAGCTGATCGAGATAGCTGTGATGCAGCGTCAGAACACCGGCGCTGCCGACGTCCTCCCCTCCCCGCAGCCGCGCGACGACGGCATCGAAAATCAGCGTGCCGCCAATCTCAACGACGTCGGGTTTGGTTGCCCCGCCTGGTCCCGGCCCGATCCTCGAGAACGGCGCCGGCTCATGCAGGCGTGTGATGGCGCGGACGCGGACGTCGTCGGCGCGATCGGGATCGAGACCCTCACCGTGCGCGAGTGCGCCGACGGTGATGACGTTCAAGGCGCCGGCCGGCTCGAACAGCCGGTTGGCATCCTCCAGAAGATAGCGCGGATATTCGGTCACGGCCTGTTCGAGACGATTGCCGCCGCGCGGGCTGCGATTTCCGGACGAGACGACGATGACGACGTCGAGCTCGCGCGCCAATTCGTCGAGCGTGGCGGCCCATGTGCCGACCTTGCCGCCGTCGAAGACGCGCCGGCGGTCGGCAAGCGCGATCACGAAGACCCGACAGCCAAAGCGCTGGTACAGGGTCGCGATCGCCTCGCGCATCTGCGAGGGCACGAGGCGCCTGTCGTCAAAGCCACCTTGGTCGTTCACCACTTTCGCCGCACAAAGCCGCGCGCCGCGTTGCAATGCGCCGGCGTCGAGTTGCGCACGAAGATCGCCGAACACGGCCACACCGGCCACGCGAGTGCCATGACCCCAGACGTCCGCGGTGCCGAGATCGGCCGGTACGCCGATCGAACCGACAAGAATATCCGCCAGGAATGGGTGATCGTTGACGCCGCTGTCGATGATGCCGATCAGCGGTGCGTCATCGGCCACGGCATTCAATGGCGGCGCATCCGCCATGACCATGTCGAGCGCCTCTGCCGTGGTCACGTCCGGGGCTGGCGGCAGATCGATCGCCGCGATTTCCTCGACCGTCAGCAACGTGCGCAGCAGCTCGCCCGTCAGACGCGCGCGAAACATGCTGATCGAGGGGCCGACATAGCGATCAAAGACATCGCCACCTCGTGCCTCGACGTAGCGGATGACATCCTCAAGCTTGCGCTCGCGGAGGCGACGTTCGCCCAGATCCCAAAGCTCGATGTCCACCAGATAGGATGTCTGCGCGACGAAATCCTCGACATCAGCGAAACCTTCTTCCCGCAAGCGTGGTCCGATCCGATCACGCGGCTCGACCGATCCAATGCTTTCGATCCCGGAGACGAAGTTGACGTAGGGGGCGTGCTTCTGGCCAGGGGGCGGGCCGCCCTGATAGGCGTCAAGCCGCGCGCGGAAATCCCGCATGTCTTCACTCGATGCGAACAGCACGAGCGTGCGGTCCGCGTCGCTGGACAAAACCGTGAGCCCGAGCCGTTCCCACTCCTCCTCGAGCAGGGCGCCCGTCATCTGCACGCGCAGGATCAGAGACGGGTCGACAAATTCGGGCTTGCGCCGGCGTCTTTGTTCCTGGGTCGCGGTGTCGAGCTCCTCGCGCAGCTTCGTCGTGTGTTGGCCGCGATCGCGCGGTGGCGGCGGTCCGCCGCCGCCGTGCTTGCGCCGCTCGAATTGCTCGGGAAGCCGGACGAGTTCGAGGTGATCGTATCGGGCCACGGCGCGCCTAGCTCGGCGACGCGAGGCGAGACTGTCCTGCCCGGCGGCGCGCCTCGTCCTCCAAGGCGCGATTGAAGTCGCGGGCCTGCACCTGCTTACGGCGATCGATGATCATCGTCTTGACCGCCTGGGTGCAGACGCGCTCGATCTCGGCGTAGGAATAGCCCTCCAGCGCGGCCGCATGCTGCAGCGGATCGAACGCGGTCGCGATGTTCTTGAACTTGAGCCGCAGGAAGCGGGCGATCATCGCGCGATCCGGCTTGTCGAACCAGACGACCTCGTCGAAGCGCCGCCAAACCGCCGGATCGAGGGATTGATCAAGGTTGGTCGCGGCGATCAGAAAGCCCTTCGGCTGAATATGATCGATGAACAACAGAAGGCTGTTGACGACACGGCGCAGCTCATTGTGCTCGCTCGAGTCATCGCGCGAGCGCGCCAGCGCGTCGAACTCGTCAAAGAACAGCACGCAGGGCTGTTTCCGGGCGAACTCGAAAATCTTGCGGACATTGCCAGCCGTCTCGCCCAGGTAGGACGAGATCAGCCTATCGAGCTTGACGAGGAACAGCGGCAGACCGAGCTCGGCTGCAAAAATCTCCGCGCACAGCGTCTTGCCGCATCCCGGCGGGCCGCAGAACAGAAGCTTGGATCGGACCTTGAGGCCGTGACGCCGGATCTCGTCGGCGCGGCGAAACTCTTTGACGAGGCCGAGCAGCACCCGCACGTTCGTCGCCCCGAGCACGATATCATTGTGCGTGTGCTGCGGTTCAATCCGCTCGATGAAGTCGGCGGCTGCTTCGGGGAACGGAAGCAGGGGCGCAAGCGCCTTCGGACCGCTCGGCCGGCTTGGGCCGGCCTCAAGGGTCTTGCGCAGGCTGCGCGCCAGCACGCGGTTGTTCTTCTTTTCCTCTTCGCCGATGATTTGCTCCGCTACGGCCCGGAACTCATCGTCCCGACCGTAGCTGGCCAGCAATTTTTTCATCAACTCCCCGCGGGCCATGGCTCTGCTTTACTTTCTCCTGTTGGGCGAATCATAACCGCAAATGCAGCGTTTCACGATGGGGTTACTGCCCGATTTAAACAACGCAAATCACCATCGTCGGGCGACATCTAAAGCACCCCCCACGCCCGATACCTGTCTCTGCCGGTCGCCTCCCGCAGACCGAGCTCCCCGACCAGGTCCTGGGCGGCGCGTGGCGTGATCCTCAGCTCCTGCGCGATCATGCCGGCCGAGACGATCGGCCGGGCCAACACATAGTCGATCAGCGCCGGCAGCCGGGAGGTGGAGCGGCGGCCGGCGAGCTTGCGGGCCAGCAGGGTGCGGGCAGTCTGCCAACGGTCGTGATCCTTGAGACCGGCCTCGGCCGCGGCCGCGATCGCCTCCAACTGAACGGCGAGGCGGGAGGCCGCGTCGCGTGGCCGCCGCCGCTCGCGCGGGATCGCTTTGAGGCCGTCATGGAGGCAAGGCAGGTGCGAGCGCGCCTTTCCCCGCGCCCGCAGCAGCGCGGCGGCGAGCAGCCGGCCGAGCCATGGCGCGTGCTGTAGCGGTTCCAGCGCGTGCCACGCGTCGGCGGCGATCGCCGTCGCCAGCGCCGGCGGCAGGTTGCGTGTCTGGTCCACGACCGCTCGCCATGCGTCGAGACGTTCATCTTCGTCCCAGTCGAGATCGTAGACCAGCGGGTCTCGCTCGGGTCGCTTCGGGCGCCGATCGGTTGTCTCGCCGGCCAGCGTGCGGTCGGCTTGGGCGATCGCGGCGTCGACGGCCGCGAAGATGTCGGCCATCCGGTCGTCGGCTGGGGCCACGCGAAACCGCTCGGGCGCATCCGCCTCACTGTCTTCGTCTTCGCGATCGCGCACCTCATCCTCTTCCTCATTCCGGTTGCCGCGTTCCTCCTCCCGGTCGCCCTGCTCTCCCCTGCCCCGCAGCCCGGCCAGGCCGGCCACCGACAGCGCCCAGTCGGGCTTGGCGTCGGCGATGCGCCGTCGCGTTCGCAGAACGGCGTGGGCGCGCGTGAGCTCGTGGGTCGGCGCGGACGTCCATGCCGGCGTCGTGGAGGACGAGATCGTCGAGATGGACGAGCTCGCCTTCCAGCCACAGGGCGGCAGCGGCGTCTGAGAAGTGGGTCCGGGCGATCCAGCCGTCGCGGACCGGGCTCCTGGCCAGCCGCTCGTCGAGGCGGGCCAGCGCGTCTTCGGCCGCCGCGAGCGGTGTCGCTTTCACTTCCCGATTTCAATCGCGGGAGAGTCATGTGCTGTTTAGGTTTGGGCGCTACGACAGGCCCGATTTTTCGCTAACGATTTCACTGGCCGTTGAATTTGTCGAACCGATTGCACAACCGAAAAGCTGCTCCTGCGTCATCGCGCTCCGACGAAACCTGGTTGGCGACGCGCCGTGTCGCTCACGAGCTTGACAGAATTCTCGACGGTCCGGGACCGCGCCGGGCGGCAATCGAACGCGCGGCGGCCGAGCTGCGCCTCTCGACCCGCCAGGTCTACAATCTGCTGGCGCGCTATCGCACCGATCGGACGGTGACGTCGCTCTTGCCCGATGGGGATCGGACTAGGAAGAAGCGTCTTCAAGAGGCCGTCGAGGTTATCATCGCGGGGACACTGCGGGAGCAGTGGCTGGTGCTGGAGGCACCGCCACTTGCCCCTGTTGTGGCCGAGATCCGCGCCCGCTGCGAGGAGGCAGGCCTGGCTCCTCCGTCCTATCTCACGGTGGCACGTCGCATCCCTGCGCTGTTCAACCCGGAGGAGATCGCGAAGAAGCGATCCGCCAACCCGAAGCATCTTCACCGGCTCAAGCCGCGGCCGGGTTACATCCATGCGGCGCGACCGCTGGACGTCTGCCAGATTGATCACACACCGACCGACATCAACTTCGTCGAGGTCGTCGAGGGCGCCGGAACCTTTGTCGGCCGAGCATTTATCACGATCGTCACCGATGTGGCGACGCGTTGCATTCTCGGCTTCTGCCTAACCCTTGAAAAGCCGTCGGCACTGTCGGTCGCGCTCTGCCTTGCGCAAACCATGTGTCCAAAGGAGGTATGGTTGGCCGCGCGCGGTATCGAGCATGGCTGGCCGATATACGGGCGGCCGCGACTGCTCGTCACCGATTCCGCCAAGGAGTTCAAAGGGCACGCCTTCCAGCGTGGGTGCGAGGACTATGGGATTCGCATCCGCTACCGGGACCGCGGCCGGGTCCATCAGGGTGGCGTGGTCGAAAGGTTGCTCGGGAAGCTCAATGCTGTTCTGGCGACGCAGCCCGGCTCGACGGGGCGATCGGTAGGGGATCGTGACGAATATCCCGCAGAGCGGCGAGCGCGCCTCACCTTCGCCGATCTCGAGCGATGCGTCGCGTTCGCGGTGATCGACCACAATCTTCAGGAAAACGCGAGGACACTGAAGGTGCCGGCGACAGAGTGGCACCGGCACGAACTTTCGCTCTGCGACGATGACCCTATGCGGGTCCTACTGGCATTCCTGCCCGGAACGGAAAGGCGGATCTCGCCGCAGGGCGTCAGCATGTTCGCTCTGGATTACTACTCGCCCTGGCTGGGCGGGCTTGTTCCGCGGAGAGATCGGCTGGACAAACTCGAGGTGCGCTACGACCCGCGCGACATCAGCCACATCTATGTCCGCGATCCTGAGACCAGGGAGTTTCGACCTGTGGAGCGGCGCGACGGATTGCTTGCGCCAATCACATTGTGGGAGCACGAAGCCGACCGCGTGCAACGACGCGCCACGAATGCGCGAACGGATGTCGAGAAGGTGACGCTCCGTCGACGGATCGCGGAAATCGCCGGCAGCCAAAAGCTATCGAAAGTCGAGCTGCGCAATGCCGTGCGTCGAGCACACGCGGCAGAGGCAGCCAAACCCCATGACGCCATGTGCCCGCCAACGCCGGCGCCAACCGATCATCCCGTGCGTCGGAAGCCGGCTGCCGGTCGAGGACTGGTGACATGTCGGAGCATCTTCTCGACCATGTTCGTCCGTTTCTCGACCGCAGCACCGAAACCCGGATCGCCTACATCCAGGCGCCGCGATGGATCGGGCATCAGATCGCGATGCAAGCGCATGAACGACTGGCCGACCTGCTGGCGCGTCCGCCGGCGCTGCGGACCCGAGGCCTGATGCTGGTCGGACCCTATGCCAACGGCAAGACGATGATCGCGGAACGATTTGCCGTCGAGCATCTCAGGACCGCCGTGTCGCAGCGCGTGTGGGTGGTGCAGACGCGCGAGGGGGCCGGTCTTACCCATTTCTATGGAAGCATCCTGCAGGCGCTGCGCGCTCCGATTGGCAGAAGCCGGGATGTCGGCCGCAAGGCCGAACAGATCGATCATCTGCTCGACAGCCTGAAGCCCAGGATCCTGATCTTCGACGAATTCCACAACGCTCTGCGCGGCCGAGCCCGGGACGTCGAGGCCGTTCTGGCGTTCCTCCGGCGGATTGGCCGCCAGTTCGACATCTCTCCGGTTCTGATCGGCGAAGTCGCCGTCTACGACTTCATCAACGACACCAGCGAGATGGCGAGCCGGTTCGACCTCCACGCGGTGCCGCGATGGCAGTATGGCGAGGAATTCCTCACGCTGCTCGACAGCCTCGAAGGCGCGCTACCTCTTGCCCGCGCTTCCGATCTTTCAGACGAACCTCTGGCCCGAACGATCTTCCAGCTTTCCGAGGGATTGATCGGCGAGATCGTGGCGATCGTCTCCGCCGCGGCCACGGCGGCGGCGAGGTCCGGTGCGGAGCGGATCACGAAATCCGAGCTTGAGCAGTTGCGCTACATTCCGGTCTCGAAGCGTCGCCGGGCACCGGCGCGCGACGGCCTGCTGTGAACGGCCAAGGGACCAATGCGGATTTCGCCGTCGAGGTCCGCGAGCGATATGGCGAGGTCGTCCGCGATCAATGGCCGGTCTCCGTCGATCCGCTTCCGGACGAGTTGTTGTCGAGTTGGGTCCACCGCCTCGCATTTGCAAACGGGATCGCGCCGCGGTCGTTCGCCGGCGTCCTTGGGTCGCGCGACGGGATGTGGACGCCGCGTCTCGATGTTAGGCTTCCGCGCGACGTCGCCGTCCTGCTCGCCAGTCAGACAGGCATTGCGCATGAAGCGATCTCAGCGATGACGTTGACCGATGACGCGTGTACGCCGCTGCTGTTGCCGCTGCGCGAGAACGCACGACGCAATCGTTCGACCTGGATGCAATATTGTCCTCTGTGCCTTGCTAATGACGATGCGCCGTATTTTCGAAAAGAATGGCGGCTGGCGTCGCGTATTTCCTGCTTCGTGCATGGTTGCGGCTTACGGGATCGATGCCCCGCCTGCCGCAGTGGGATCGCGTCCTTCGACCTTGGCGAACTTGTCCCACAGCATTTCTGCGTGCGATGCGGCTTCGATTTGCGCAATGCCGTGAAGGCCTCCGTCAAGGCATCGGCCCAGCGGCTGGAGCGTGCGATCGCGGATATGTGGCGGGTGGAATCGGCCAAGGGCTCGCCGGCAACCAGGGATCTGATCCCGCGCTTGTTGCGCGCGCCGGTCGCCGCCGGCGATACAGGGGCGAAGTCTCTCACAAGCCTGTCGACCTCGGCGCGCATTCGCTGCTTCGAGCGGCTCGCATCCGAGCCTCATGATCGGCTGATTTCTGGCACGGACGCCGGAGCCGCATATCGGCGCTTTATGATCCTGGCGGCAGGCAGCCACGATAAGTTGATCGCTCGCTTCGCGGACTTCCTGGACCGGCACCAGGGCCAACCACGACCGAAGCACTCCCCTCCAGCGGGCGCCGATCGATCCGCGCTATTCGAGGCCTACTTACGCGTCATGCAGGCTGGAGACGCCCGCCCTTCAGCAGAATCAGGTAGAGTACCAACACCAGCAGGACATTGATGAGAGCGAGGGAGAGCAACGCGGCAAGCGCAGCATGAGCCCCGTATACGTCGATCAGCAACGCGCCGAGGGATGGCGCTGCCGCCTGCATGATCAGGCTCGGCATGGCGATGCGACCCATGATCGACGCGTAGCGATCTTCACCGAAGACGGCCAGCGGCAGAGTGCCGCGCGCGATCGACTCGATGCCGATACCGGCGCCGTAGAAGATCAGCGCGGCGGCGATGACCGGGAAACCGATCCACAGCAGCCCGACGCCGATCGCCACGAACACCGTGGAAGCAAACTTCGTCCAGATCGGATGATGGAACCGACTGATCAGCATCTCGATCGCTCTGGCGCCGACCTGCGACGGTCCCACGATCGCACCGAGCGCGACGGCGGCCGCAAGCGCGATCTCGCGCGCCTGGAGGATCGTCAGCAGATGTACGGACAGCATCGCTGAGATTATCGAGCTGATGGTGATGACCAGCGCGACCAGTCCGAAGATCAGCTTGGAGGTGGCCACTGCCACTGGCGTCGCCGCATCACCTGCATGGCTTGCGGGGATCAAGGCGGCGCGGAGGTCTCGCTTCGGCTCGGTTGGCAGCGCGAAGACATAGAGCGGCAACAGCACGGCAACGTGGATGGCCGCGTAGATCAGGCAGGCGTTGCGCCAGCCGAACTCTGACACAAGCAGCGCCGAGAGCGGCCAGCAAACGGTGCTTGCAAAACCGCCGAACAGGGTGAGCGTCGCAATCGCCGTGCGAGCCCGCTGGCCATAGAGCCTCCCGAGCGTAGCGAAAGCCGCGTCATAGAGGCCGGCTCCCATACCGACTCCGAGCACCAGCCAGGAGATGACGTAGAGCGGCAGGTTGGGCGACAGGGCGAGGCCTGCGAGCCCCAGCGCCAGGAATACGGCGCTGGTCGCAAGCACGAGACGCCCGCCGAGCCTCTGAATGCTATCTCCGACACGCGGCGAGACGATGCCGGCGACCAGCAGACCAAGGGAGAGGCCGCCGACGATCCATGCCAGCGGCCAGCCAGTATCGGTGGCGGTCGGCTGCGCGAGAACGGCCAGCAGATAGTAGGACGAGCCCCACGCAAGGATCTGCGTGACGCCGAGAACCGGAATGACGAAGAGGAGGCGCGGCGGCTCGTAGTGCGAAGGCGTTGCGTCGCTGGTCGCGACGCTCACGCGGCAACTCCGCAGCCGCATCCCTTCTTGCCTTCGTCATTCGCCATGGCGTCGGCTGCGCAGCAGGCATCGACCTTGGCTGGTGCCGGGCCGCCGCAGCATCCCGCTGCTTCGCTCCCTTCGACGGAGAATGTCGTGGTGCAGACGCCGGTCTCCGGAAGGACGAGCTGAACATTGTCGGCCGCCGCCATATCGCCGGCGAGGGCGGCGGCGATCGAGCGCACTTGTTCATAGCCCGTCAGCAGCAGGAAGGTTGGCGCGCGGCCATAACTCTTGATGCCGACGGTATAGAAGCCAGGCTCAAGATGAGCGAGTTCGCGATGGCCATGCGGTGGCACCGAGCCGCAGGAATGTTCATTCGGATCGATCAGCGGCCCGAGCGCCTTGGTGCTTTCGAGCCACGGATCGAGATCGAGTCGCAATTCGCGTGTCATGGAAAGGTCGGGCCGCTGGCCGGTGGCCGCCACGATCCGGTCTATAGGCCCAATCGTCTTCGCTCCTTCGGCCGTTTCGCCTTCGACGATGATCCGACCGTCTTCTTCCCGCAAAGCAAGGATCGCGAAACCTGAAACGAGCGGCACGCGACCGCTTTCGACCATTTCCCTCGTTTCTGCGCCAAGTTCGCCGCGCGCCGGCAATTGATCGGCGTCGCCGCCACCATAGATGCGGATGAGATTGGTGCCGCGGGTTGCCCATATGGCTGTCGTCGCAGAGTCCGTCTCCGCCAGGCGCGTGAGATCGAGCAAAGCGTTGGCGGCCGAGTGGCCTGCACCGACCACCAGCGTGGTGCGGCCGGCGTAAATGTCCCGATGCCGCCCGAGGACGTCTGGAGTGCCGTAGGCGATCCAGTCGCCGAACCCGGCCTCTCCATCGGCCGGCAAACCGCTGGCGCCGAGAGGGTTGGGATTCGCCCACGTACCGGATGCGTCGATGACGGCGCGGGCGAGATCGCGGCGAGATCCCGCCGCCGTCTTGATTGACAGGACGAAAGGCTTTTCCGCGCGTCCGCGGCTGACCACCTTGTCGAGACCGAGCCGGGAGATCGCAACGACGCGAGCGCCGGTCTCGATCAGGCCGGCGAGCTCAGGCGTCGCGGCCAGCGGTTCGAGGTACTTGGCGACGATCTCGCCGCCGGTCGGGAAGACATCGGGTTCCGGCAGGCGCCAATTCTGGCGTTCGAGCAATTTTGTTGCTGCGGGGTCGACACAGTATCGCCAGGGCGTGAAAACCCTGACATGGCCCCAGTCGCGCATATTGGCGCCGACGGCACCCCCGGCTTCATAGACTTTGACGGGAAGACCCCGCGTGACGAGATGCGCTGCAGCGGCCAGACCAACGGGTCCGCCGCCTATCACGGCTATCGGGAGGGATTCCAGAGCTTGATTTGTCATATTCCATCCTTCCGGGATTATCGAAATAAAAGGCAAAAAGAGCTCAGGCGGCAGCCTCTCCCTCGCTCACGGCACAGGGCGCATCGACACAGCATTCATCCACGAGGAAGCCGACAAGGTTGTCCATGGCCGGATAGTTGGCGCGGCAGATCAAGGTGGTCGCCTGACGCTCCTGCGTCACCAGGCCGGTCAAGATCAATCGGTGCAGATGATGCGACAGCGTCGAGGCCGCGATTCCGAGCTTCTCCTGCAGGCTGCCGACCGGCAATCCGTCATCGCCGGCCCGCACGAGCATTCGATAGACCTGAAGCCGCGTCGGGCTGCCGAGCGCCTCGAGCTGCTTTGCTGCTTGTTCGATGTTCATGGAAATAAGCTATCGTCTTTGCGGCGAATGGTCAACGGCTATTTCGGCAATCGTCGAAATAGTCGTTGCGTCAGATTGCAGAGACCTTCACGCGCTTGGACAGCTTCTCGGCTGCTTCCTTGCGCTCGCTATAGCGGTCGATGAGATAATGGGAGACATCGCGGGTCAATAGCGTGAACTTGACCAGTTCCTCCATCACGTCGACCACGCGATCGTAATAGGAGGACGGCTTCATCCGCCCCGCCTCGTCGAACTCCTGATAGGCCTTCGCGACGGACGATTGGTTGGGGATTGTCACCATGCGCATCCAGCGGCCGAGCACGCGAAGCTGATTGACGGCATTGAAGCTCTGAGAGCCGCCGGAGACCTGCATGACAGCAAGTGTCCGGCCCTGCGTCGGCCGGACCGCGCCGACAGAGAGCGGAATCCAGTCGATCTGCGCCTTCATCACCGCACTCATCGCGCCGTGCCGCTCCGGGCTGGTCCAGACCTGGCCCTCGGACCACAAGGATAGGTCGCGCAGTTCCTGCACCTTCGGATGGTCGATGGCGGCGCCGTCCGGTAGCGGCAGGCCGTGAGGATCGAAGATGCGGGTTTCCGCGCCGAAGTGCTTGAGCAGACGTTCCGCCTCCAGCGTCAGGAACCGGCTGTAAGAGCGTTCGCGCAGCGATCCGTAAAGCAACAGGATACGCGGCGGATGCGTCGAGGGCGATGCCCTAAGTTGGTCGATGGTTGGCAGATCGAGGCTGTCGGCGGCGACGTTGGGCAGATCATCCGTCATCAACGGTGGGCCTCGGCAATCGCCACGACCTTGTCGCCGCGCTCGTACCAGCCCTTCGATCGATTCACGATCCAGACAACGGTGAGCATCACCGGGACTTCGATCAGCACGCCGACGACGGTCGCGAGCGCAGCGCCTGAGTGGAAGCCGAACAGGCTGATCGCGGCGGCGACCGCCAGCTCGAAGAAGTTGGAGGCGCCGATCAGCGCCGATGGCCCGGCGACGCAATGCTGCTCGCCGGCCAGGCGGTTGAGGACGTAGGCGAGGCCGGCATTGAAATATACCTGGATCAGAATCGGAACGGCGAGGAGGCCGATGATGAAGGGCTGCGCGATGATCTGCTCGCCCTGGAAGCCGAACAGCAGCACCAAAGTCGCCAGCAATGCTGCGAGCGAGACCGGGCCGAGGCTGGAAAGCAGCCGGTCGAGCGCCGCCTGTCCTCCGGTCGCCAGCAGCCGGCGGCGGATGAGCTGCGCGATGATCACCGGAATGACGATGTAGAGCACGACCGACAGGACCAGCGTGCCCCAAGGCACGGTGATCGCGGAGAGCCCGAGCAGCAGGCCGACGATCGGCGCGAACGCCACGACCATGATCGCGTCGTTGAGCGCCACCTGGCTCAGCGTGAAATGCGGCTCGCCCTTGGTCAGGTTCGACCACACGAACACCATTGCCGTGCAGGGCGCGGCAGCGAGGATGATCAGGCCGGCGATGTAGCTGTCGATCTGTTCGGCCGGCAGGTGCGGCCGGAACAGCCAGCCGATGAAGAGCCACCCGAGCAGCGCCATCGAGAACGGCTTGATCGCCCAGTTGATGAAGAGGGTCACGCCGATGCCGCGCCAGTGCCGGCCAACCTCGCCGAGCGCTGCGAAGTCGATCTTGAGCAGCATCGGGATGACCATCAGCCAGATCAGTGCGGCAACCGGCAGGTTGACCTTGGCGATCTCGGCCGCGCCGATCGCCTGAAATGCGCCCGGCATGACGTGCCCGAGCGCAATACCGGCAACAATGCACAAGGCGACCCAGAGGGTGAGATAGCGTTCAAATGTCGACATGATTCTTCCTCACGCCGTCGCGACGCGGCGGCCGTGCTCGTCGATGACGCGCTCGCCGTCTTCCTTGACGAACTCGCCCCGTTGCGGGGGCAGCAAGTCGAGCACTTCTTCGGACGGACGGCAGAGCTTTACGCCCTTGGGGCTGACGATGATCGGGCGATCGATCAGGATCGGATGGGCCATCATCGCGTCGAGCAATTGGTCATCGGTCAGGTCCTGATCGCCGAGGCCAAGCTCGGCGTAAGGCGTGCCCTTCTCCCGCAGCAGGTCGCGCGCCGAGATGCCCATGCGCTCGATGAGCTGGACCAGCATTGCTCGCGACGGCGGTGTCTTCAGATACTCGATGACGTGCGGCTCGGCGCCGGCATTGCGGATCAGCGCCAGCGTATTGCGCGAGGTGCCGCAATCGGGGTTGTGATAGATGATAATATCCATGCCTGAGCTCACGCCGCGCTGTTCCGGGGCGAGGATGCACCTTCCGATTGCCCGATCTCTGCGAGCTTGGCGCGGAGCGACGATTTGTCGAGGCTGGCCACGGGCAGAGCGGTGAAAACGGAAATTCGGTTCTTGAGATAGCGGAACGCAGCGACGAAGGCGGCTTCCTTCTGGATATCCGGCCCTTCGACCGCTGCCGGATCCTCGATGCCCCAATGCGCGGTCATCGGCTGGCCGGGCCACACCGGGCAGCTTTCACCGGCGGCGTTGTCGCAGACGGTGAATACGAAATCCATCACCAGCGCATCGGCGACCGCGAATTCCTCCCAGCTCTTCGAGCGGAATCCGTCCGCCGGGTATTCGTAACTCTTCAGCACCCTCAGCGCGAAGGGATTGACGGTCCCCTTCGGCTGACTGCCGGCTGAGAAGGCGCGGAAGCGGCCACCCCCATCTTTGTTGAGAATGCTTTCGGCAAGGATCGAGCGTGCCGAATTACCGGTGCAGAGAAAGAGAACATTATAGATGCGGTCAGCCATGGGCGGGCTCCTTGGTGGCTCCAATTTGAGGGGTGCAGCAGGGTGAGAGATCGGCGATCAACGGTGCGCAGATCTCTGGCCGCCCGCCGCAACAATCCTTGACGAGATAGCCGGCAAGCTCCCGCACCGCATCGAGCTTTGCCCGATAGATGATCGACCGGCTCTGCCGCTCGGCCTCGATCAGCCCGGCGCGGGACAGGATCGCCAGGTGTGTCGACATGGTGTTGTGGGGCACGGCCATGTGGCGGGCGATGGAGCCGGCAGGCAATCCATCAGGCTCATGCTCGATCAATAGCCGGAACACGTCGAGGCGTGTCGGCTGGGCGAGTGCCGCGAAGGCGAGAATGGCTTGTTCTGATTCCATATGTCGAGACTAATCGACATATGGAAAGGAGTCCAGTGGCCACCGAACAATAACGGCCCCTGAACATTAAAGGGGCACAGATATACGGCAGGCGGATCATGGGTTGAACGGGATGGCTCGGAACCCGTTTTTGTCGAGAGCCGGCTTTTCTTCCCAGAGGTAATCGCCGGTCAGGTTCACATGCTCCCATGTGAGAGGCGACAGGCTGGACAGCAGATGATCCGGGATAGCCTGTCCTGCACTGCGCAGGGCATCGATGACGCGGCCGATATAGATTGTGTTCCAGTGAATGATGGCGGTGACAACCAGATTGAGAGCGGATGCCCGGATCGACAGGTTTTCCTGACTGCGATCGCGGAAACGGCCGAGACGATGAAGATTGACTGCCCGAACAAGGCTGTTCCGGCTTTCGCCCTTGTTCAATTCAGCGGTAGTTGTCTTTCGCAATTGCTCGTCGTTGATCCAGTCGAGGGTGAAGAGGGTTCGTTCAATCCGTCCCATCTGGCGCAACGCCTGGGCAAGACCGCTTTGCCTCGTTGTCGCCGACAATCGCTTCAGCATGAGCGAGGCGCTGACGGTGCGCGTGCGTAGCGAGGTCATCAGGCGCAAGATATCATCCCAATGCGTCCGGATCAGATCGGCGTCAATCCGGTCACCCATGACATTCTGAAGAATTCCGTATTGTTTGGCCAGTCCGAAGGCGTAGAGGCATCGCCCGTCGAGATCGGGGATGCGCGGCACGAATGCGAAGCCGAGCGCATGACAGAGGGCGAATACAAGATCGCTGACGCCGCCGCCATCGACGTGGTGTCGGACAATATTAAGGCCAGCGTCGGTTTCCAGCAATGCGTCAAGCACGTGAACGGCTTCACTTGCCGTTGCGGCGATGATTTTGGTATGAAAGGGCGCGTAGCGACCAGAGATTGCGGTGTAGAGCTTGATAATCGGGTTGTTTCCATACCTGCCATTGACGCCGCCTGCGACTTCGCCGCCGTCGCCAAGATGGATATGTTGTCCGTCCGACGAGGAAACAGCGTGCGAGCCGAACACTGTTGAGAACGGGGCAGAGTGTTGAGCCTCAACCAGTTTGGCGAGCGCCAGAGCGAATGTCTCCTCGCGAAAATGCCAGATTGCCATCTGCTGTAGCTGGCGGCGCGTGATGCCGGGACAGGCATGCGCCATCTTCGAGAAGCCGAGATTTGTGGCTTCGGCGATCAGCGCCGCATAGAACACCCGCAGATCGGAAGGTGACCGACCGGTCTGGAGGTGCTCGAATAACGAACTGAAGCCGGTCATCCGGTCGATATCGGCCACAAGGTCCGTCAACCGGATTGGCGGCATGGCTGTCGCCACCCGCCTTGCGAACGCGATTGCGGCTTCGGTTTCCGTGCTTCTGACCGCTGGGACCCGCAATCCTTTTGCGCCGATGCGGGTATCGCCTCGACTAGTTTCCAGGCGACGTGTCGCCTCACGCAGCTTTTGATCCAGAGCGTCGGCCTTCTGGGCGAGATAGGTCTCGACATCGATCGGAATCGCGACCGGAATGCGGGCCTCGGCTTTGATGACGGCAAACGTCTGGTGCGAGATCATGTACTCGTCGAGTGCGCGGTAGGCGCGGGAACCCCTGATCCATATGTCGCCGGCGGCAATCCTGTTTTTCAGCTCGACGATGAGAAAGAGTTCCAGCATCTTCCGGTCGATCACGTCATCAGCGCCGACGATTTCCTTGCGCCATCGCGCATTCGCCAGCAGCAACGCCTTGCGGATCCAGGGCCGATCGTTTGATCTGGCCCCTTTCCTCCAGGCAGTTTCCATCTGCACAATAGCTTCAATGATATGTACGTTTCGGCGGTTTCCTTCAAAGGTGAACGAGGCCAGAAATGCAGCCGCGAACCGCCGGATGCGAGCATATTGAGCCGGCAGGTAGGTGATCAAATCATCCTCGCTGCGAGGCCTTCTCACTGCCTTCGCCGAAGCTGTTGCCTGAATGAGCTCTTCCCAGCTCGCGACAGTGGTCACCGCCTCATCAAGAGAAAGCCCAGCTTCGCGTTGGGCGGTTATGGCTTCGCCAAAATTGACGAAGAAATCGAGTGCGGATGTCGCCGACGATGCGGTTTCGAGGAGTTGCTTGTCACGGGCTGCCTCTGCCTGCCGAAAACTCTTGCCAATCAACGTCTCGAACATGCTGATCGCCGCGTCGGTGAGTGCTATTTCCATTTCCAGAAAAAACGCGGCCAATGTCGCGTGACGGCGGCCTGGCCGCATCTGCTCAAAATTCTGGGCAGTCAGACGACGACCTTCCTGTGCCATCCGACGAACACGGTGAGCCGGGATCGCTTGAAGCACATCATTGGGGACACCGACATGACGCACGGCCTCCAGTCGATCTATCAATCCCCGCATGGCCGTTGCCCCGGCTTTACCGGGAGGTTCTCGCAACCAGGATATGCCGCTCTGTTTTGCGCGTCGTCCCGCGCCGAGCAATGTTTCCATCCGAAGAACAAGGTCCGGCGTCAATCTTCCGGCGACATCGGTATACAGCGCCTCCTCGGCTTCAGTGCAAGCCTGCCCCGCCAACCGTTCGAGCACGGTAATGCCGGGAATAATGATGCGCCTCCGCCGCATCTCGTCAGCCAGTGTTGCAACGACAAATTTGTCTTTCGTCGAAGCGATCGCAATGCCGCGTGCAAATGCAAGCAGATCGGCGCGCAACGGGTGTGACAGTTCAGTGAAGCCATAGTGCTGGCGCAGGATGGCGAGCTGCTCATAGCGGGTTGGTGCTCTCCGTGCAAAAGTGGAAAGTGCCTCTGGCTCGATCCCGAGTTGTTCGGCCAGAAACGACAGCGCCACAGAAGGGATGACTTCCCCCCGCTGAATCAGGCGGCCGGGATAACGAAGAGCAGAGAGCTGAAGCGCTAATCCCAACCGAGTGTCATCATGGCGTCGAGTTTCGATAAGATGGCGATCATCGTCATCGAGGCACCAATGCCGGATCAGAGTGTCGTCATCAATGGGAAGAGCAAGGAAATTCTGCCGTTCGGCATCCGTCAAAATCATCCGGCGGGGCATGGGTACTCCGTTCGTCACAAAAAGATCGGAGATAACCGTTCATGGAGCTTACATTGCAAGACGGGTTATGTGACAATCTACAGACTTTGGCGCGACCAAATGAAGAATGTCACACAAACGGACGTATAAATGACATTGTTGATCGGATACGCACGGGTCTCGAAAGCTGATGGCAGTCAAGCCCACGACCTGCAGCGCGACGCCCTGATCAGGGCCGGCGTTCTGCCTGACCATATCTATGAGGATGCAGCCTCGGGCCGCCGCGACGACCGACCCGGTCTTGAGGCATGCCTGAAGGCGCTGCGTGTTGGCGACACACTCGTGGTTTGGAAACTGGATCGGCTCGGCCGTGATCTACGTCATCTGGTCAACCTGGTCGGCGATCTAACCAAACGCGCCATTGGTCTGAAGATATTGGCTGGCGAAGGCGCATCGATCGACACCACCACTACCAACGGCCGACTGGTATTCGCCATCTTCGCCGGGCTGGCTGAGTTCGAACGTGAGTTGATCGTCGAACGGACTAAGGCAGGCCTGGCGTCAGCCCGCGCCCGAGGGCGCAACGGCGGCCGCCCCTTCAAGATGACGCCAGCCAAGCTGCGGCTTGCCGCCGCATCCATGGGACAACCGGCAACCAAGGTGCGCGATCTCTGTGCCGAACTCGGAATTACCCGGCAGACGCTCTACCGGTTTGTCGGGCCAGAAGGCGAGTTGAGAGCCGATGGTGAAAAGCTGCTCAGTCGTCGCAAGCGCGAAACCTGAAGTATGCGAGGGGGACAGCTTCGTGCCTTCTCCGGCCGCTCCCGGACCCCTTTCGGACCTTGGTTCGAGAAAGTTGTACGGCAAGCCATGAGCCACTGCGGCCTTTTCCGGCAGAGGGCAGGAACGTCGCGGTGGAGTGGAATTCTGCGCTTTCGATTGGTTGCCGAGGGCGGCTTGGTTGCCACTTTGCGGACATTCGCCACAGGAGAAGCTAGCCAGATCGACTAAGAAACACGAACCCATGACATGGGTTGATGGAGCTGGGCCGCCTTCAGCTGACCGCAGAGCGCATGCGAAAACAGATCGCCTGTACCCACGCTCTTTGACGTCGCATTTAAGCTCCTCACTCAATCATCGAACCGGTTGAGCGACCGCTTAGACCGTGCGAAATACGCGTTCATGACCAACAAAACGCGCATGTAGCCGATTCGAGAGGCGCTGACGTCAGCGAGCGGATACCGTCTCATTGCAGTGAGCGTTCAATAGATGCTGGGCGAAGGCCGGTATAGGCATGCCCGAAATGCCGGTGCGCCAAGCGACAAACAGGTCCTTTCGTAGCGGCGGGTCAGGGAAGGGTAAGGCACGCAGGCTTCCGGCCCGCACCTCGTCCGATACGGCTGACGCCAGAACTAGAGAGATGCCAACTCCAGCCTTTACCGCCTGCTTGACAGCCTCGGTGCTACCCAACTGTAGGGAAACCCGCGGCATTTGAGCGTGATCGCCGAAATATTTCGCAAGCATCCGCCCGGTCCCGGTGCCAGGTTCGCCGCCGAGAAGCTCAAATGCGGATAACTGAACCGGATCAATGTGGTCTTGAGACGCCAATGGATGATCGGGCGGAACGATGACGACGACGGGCTCGCTTCTCCAGCGCTCGACTTGGCAGCCGTCGCGGTTGTCCCACCATTCCAACACGGCCACATCTATTTCGACATTCTCCAGTTTCTCGACGATGGACGGATTGCGGTCAATCACCATATCAAAAGCCGCTGGATCGCGGCCTTCCAGATATGACCGGACATAGGGCTGCAGCAGATAGATTCCGATATTGGAACTGGCACCGATCCGCGTGCGCTCCCCAGAGACCGCGGCGAGTGCACGCTCGTTAACCCTAAGGATGCTCTGGGCATAAGGCAGAAAGTTCATCGCTTCCCGCGTCGGCTCGCACCCCGTTCGGGAGCGATGGAATAGCAGGACACCCAGCTGCTCCTCAAGCTTCTGGATATGTGATGAGGCCGTCGGCTGAGCGATCCGAAGATATTCTGCGGACGCTTGAAAGCTCTTATGCTTCGCCAGGGCCAGAAATGTCCGCACCCATACTAGATTCAGCATTGCCGATCTAAGCCACTTGTCTCGGATTGTTGACGGCATCCATTGGCGGCTTACCCGAAAGGGCCTGCAGGATATTTTCTGCAGCGCGCAGTTCGATTGCCAAGCGAACTTTCTTAACAGCAGAGCCAATATGCGGGCTGAACATCGTGTTTGGGTGACCCAGCAAGCCCGGAGCGATCTCCCGCGGTCTGTCTTCGCGAGCCCAATCCTCCAGCTCGAACACGTCGGCGGCATACCCGCCGAGCTGACCGCTGGTGAGCGCAGTTAGAACAGCAGCTTCGCTCACGACAGAGCCGCGGCATGGATTCACGAGGTATGCGCCTGGTTTCATCAGGGCGAGCGTCCTGTCGTTGATCAGATGGATGGTGTCTGGGGCCAGCGCCAGGGCCAGGATGACGATATCGGATTCGGATAATACCTCCTCCAGGCTGCGCCGAGCAACACTAGGTCGAGCTTCGCCGCCGGGTGCTGGGATCGGCACCCGGTCGTTGTATAGCAGCGTTGCGCCCCAGCCATTCAGCCGTTCGGCGATGGCTTGCCCAATCGCCCCCATTCCGAGAATACCAATGGCGGACCCCGCGATGCCCAGGCCGAAAAACTCCGGCCGCCAACCGGCGAATTTGCCGCAGCGGACCCTGGCATCGGCCTGGATCATCTTGCGGGTGAGGCCGATGGTAAGGCCGATGGCCAACTCAGCCGTCGGCACGGTCAGGAGGTCAGGCACGATGCTCAGCCAGATGCCCCGGGCCGTACAGGCCGCGACATCGAAGTTATCGTAGCCCTTCAAGGCCGCGCCGATGACCTTCATCTGCGGGCAAGCTGCCAGGAAATCGGCGTCGACCCAGTCCGGCATGAAGGCCATCATTGCATCCGCCGTGCCGACACGGCGGCGAATCTCTTCGCGGGGCAGGGTTTCCATAGTTTGATTGGGAGTGACTTCACAATGGTCACAGAGGAGATCCAAGGTTTCCTGATGCACTTTGTGGGTGATGACGACGCGCGGTTTCACGATGGCCGGTCCTTACTTGAATTTCTTCCGCAAATAGCCGCTCAGGCCATCGACGATTGTCACCATTATCAGGATGACGAGTAAAATGGCGCTGACTTCTTGATACAACATGATTCGAAGCGATCCCATCAGCTCAAACCCAATACCGCCTGCGCCAACCATTCCCATTATCGTGGATGCGCGGAAGTTATATTCCCAGCGATAGACGGATACGTCTGCGAACTGCGATGACACTTGTGGCAGGACGGCGTGGAACAACACTTGAACCGGAGTTGCACCTGCGGCGCGCGCAGCCTCTATGGGGGCCTCATCGACATGCTCAATTGCTTCCGCAAAAAACTTGCCGACCATACCGACCGAATGCAGGCCTAATGCCAGAACGCCGGGTAAAGCACCAAAGCCTACGGCAGCAACGAAAATGATGCCCATAATCAGCTCCGGGACCGAGCGAAGAGCGTTTAGCAGGGTACGGGCGACATGAAATACGATCGTGTGCGGCGACGTGTTCCGGGCAGCAAGAAAAGCCAGCGGAAATGACAGAAGCACCGCTATTGCCGTTCCGGCAATACTCATTGCCAAGGTGTCCACCAGCGGCTTGAGCCACGCGCGCGCATTGGTGAAATCCGGCGGCATCGCCTCGCGGGCCAGCGTTAAGATGGCCGGAACCCCGTTTGCCAGGGTCCCGAAATCCAGAAGACCAACATACCAGAATGCAACCAGCACAATAGCGAGTACCGCAGCAACCTGGGCAGACTGCCGGATCCACGCCCGACTGTACTGATCGAGATAATGGTTTGTTGTGTTGATTGTGGTTGCGCCGAGCGTCGTCATCACGTCCTCACATCGCTCCGAAGTCGATTCCAAGCAACTTTCCCATATCGCGGATCACGTCGTAATCATTGTCCGTGATCGGGGCGAAACCGTCCGCCTTGAAGTTCTTCAGAACTGCGGGGTCCTTCAGGTTCACGAAAGTGGTGCGGATCTTGTCCTTCAGCTCCGGCTTCAGGTCGGAGCGCATCGTCCACGGGTATTGGGGATATTCCTTGCTGTAGGCGATGACCTTGACCTTGCCTGCGTCGACGAGCTTTCTCTCAAGAAGAGTTTTCCAGATCACCTCGGAAAGGCCCCCGACTTCCGCATTGCCGTTGGCGACATTCACCGCAACCGCATCGTGGCTGCCGACGAAGTGCTGCTGGTAATCGCGATCATTCACGACACCGGCTTCCGCCATCAACGTCTTCGGAATCAGATGGCTGGAGGTGGAAGCGCGATCGCCGAAAGCGACCTTCTTGCCCTTGATGTCGCTGAGCGAATTCACATTGGCATTCGCGTTGGCAATGACGACAGAGCGGTAAGTCGGCTTGCCGTCGCTGACCATTGCCGCAAACGGCTCGATATCGGCTTTGCCCTTGGCAAGCACGTACGAGAGCGGACCGAAATAGGCTATGTCGATCCGGCCGAAACGCATTGCCTCGATCATCGACGAGTAGTCTGTTGTCACAACCAGATCGACCTTCTTGCCCAGTTCCTTCTCGAGGTAGTCCTTGAGCGGTTGATTGCGCTTGATCAACTCGGACGCATTCTCATCCGGTAACAGTGCGACCTTTAAAGTCTCTGGATTCGGATTGGCGGCGTGGGCTGGCGCTGCCAGCCCCATGGCAAGGGCGGCAGCAATGGCAAATTTCAGCAGGCGGTTCATAGGGACATCTCCATCTCAGGCGTAAACGGTGGCTGGGCGTAGGCGGGGTTACTCGTCCGGCTGGGTGCGATTGGCTCACGGCGGTGCCCGGCGTATATCGCGGCGAAATTGTCGTCATTGAGCTCATCAGGAGCGCCGTCAAACACAACATGTGCACCGGCAAGGCCAATGATCCGGTCTGCAAAGCGCTGCGCGTATTCCAGCTGGTGCAGCGACACGATGGCGGTGATGCCGTCTTCTTTGCACACCTGGCGAAGCAGTTCGAGGATCTTCTCCGAGGTGGCGGGATCGAGGCTGGCGACAGGCTCGTCGGCCAGAATGATGTTGGGCTGCTGCGCCAGCGCGCGGGCAATCCCGACACGCTGCTTCTGGCCGCCAGAGAGCTGATCGACACGCGTCATGGATTTGTCGGCCAGACCGACGCGCTCGAGGCAGTGGAGAGCCAGTTCCAGGTCCGCGCGGGGCAGCGGGAAGAAACTGCGCAAGGTATTGTGATAGCCGAGTCGGCCGGTGAGGACGTTGGCGAGGGCCGTATGTCGCTCGATCAGCTGATGGTGCTGGAAAATGAGTGCCGTTCGGCGCCGGTGCTGGCGGAGTGCGCCGGTCGGGCCAAGGACACCGAAATCCGATGAGACAATCTCGCCGGAGGTAGGTTTAACAAGGAGGTTCAGGGAGCGCAAAAGTGTCGATTTCCCCGCACCCGACAGGCCGAGTAAAACGGAGAACTCGCGCTGGAAGAAATCGAGGGTGGTCGATCTGAGCGCCACCACTCCGCCTGAATAGGTCACACCGACATTTCTGAGCCGCAACACGTATTTGCGGTCGGTCTCGGCATCGCTGGGCTTCATGGATCACCATCTGTAATGTGAATGACGCAGAGATTGCGTTTCGCAATACAGTAGGGCTCGTGGATGACACTTCGATGTCAAGGTCGCGAAGGTTTTGTGACTCTATCCGTCAGTGAAGTGACCCTTCGCCGCGTGCAAGGCGGACGATGCTGCATTGCGGCAAGGTTGTTACATCCGCAAATGTCTCATTTCCGCGTTCAAACCTAGGTGCTTGTGTTGTGAATGGCGTCTCGTTCCGATGGGCGAGACGAACGGCAAAGTTCCACCCTTCTACGACCTTCGACTGTGGCGCGGAAGCCCGTCGCTGTTCGTGATCTGAACTTTCTACCGTATATCTGTGCCCCTTTAATGTTCAGGGGCCAATAACGCGGCACAGATACGCTGATCCTCACCGACACGATTATTAAACTCGAATTGGACAAGATTGTTGAGCCGTGGCGCACGGCCACAAAACTGACCGGTATGTATCACCCTCACGGTCAGATCTTTTTCGGCATGCGCCTGCCCCTCCTTCTTCAGCAGCGGAAGGCCAAGGCAGCGCTGCAAAAAATCCACTCATGGCAGCCCGACCGTATTTTGCTCAGCCATGGCCGATGTTCGACACCCCCGCCACCGAAGTCGTCTGGAGGATTTTGGAAGACCCTCTCACGGCTAGCTTGCTCTCACCAGACGTGATCGCCAAGCCTGCTTCCATTCACGCGAAGGCTGACTGCCGGCCGACATTCCCCTAGAATGAGATCGGGCAAAGCGCGCAGTTCCGTCTATCAGTCCGGACTGCCGCACCGCCAGTGCGTCGATCATTAATCTCGTTTCCTGGCCGCTCCCATCATCTGCGACCATCCGAATCTGGACACGTTGCAGAGGCAGGACTACTGTCCGGTCAATGAGCAACCTCGTCCGCATCCTCGCAGTCGTCTTCCTCGCGGCCTTCGCCGCGGGCACGGCGGCGCACGCGGCGGCTTCGACCGACATGTCCCTGAAGATGTCGATGGCGGCCATGGACGATGGCGGCATGGCCGATTGCCAGGACTGTCCCCGCGATGACGGCCTGGCGTCGGCGTGCGACCAATTCTGCGTGACCACGCTGACTGCGATCTGCCCACCTGCCGTGACCGAGCTTCCGCATGTCGCGGCCATCGTTTCTTCGCCGCCCGCGGAACCGTCGGACGACCGCACGGGTCCCCCGGACCCCTACCCTCCCCGAACCACCTTCCTGAGCTGACGCGGCCGCAGCGGCATCCGCTCGCGGCCGACCCGTCGACCCGCTGGCTTCGTCCGCGCGTCATATGAGGCTGTTCCAGGATGGTTGATCCATGTCCGATTTCCGCGTGCCGACGCTGACGCGTCGAGCCTTCCTCGCATCCGCCGCCGCGGTCTCGACGGGTGCGATGTTTCCGCCGCAATCGCATGCCCGCGCCGCAGGCATTCGGGAATTCCGGCTCCGCGCTGGACCGGGCCGCGCTCAGATCGCGCCTGACCCGCACGGCGAGACCGCCATATGGTGCTACGACGGCAAGCTGCCCGGCCCGGAGATCCGCGTCCGCCAGGGAGAACGCCTGCGGATCGCGGTCGAGAACGCGCTGGACGAAGAGACGACCGTGCATTGGCACGGCGTGCGCGTGCCGAACGGCATGGACGGCGTGCCGCATCTCACGCAGGTGCCGATCGCGCCCGGCGACACCTTCACCTACGAGTTCGAGGCGGTCGATGCGGGCACCTTCTGGTACCACCCCCACCATCGCAGCTTCGAGCAGGTCGGCCGAGGCCTCTACGGGCCGCTGATCGTGGAAGAAGCCAATCCGGTCCGGGTCGACCGCGACGTAACCTGGGTGCTGTCTGACTGGCGGCTGACCAAGACCGCTGAGATGCGGGAGGACTTCGGCAACCGCCACGACATGATGCACAATGGCCGCGTCGGCAACACGGTCACGATCAACGGCCGGGTGCCGGATGTCGTCCCTGTCAGGAAGGGCGAACGAGTCCGCCTGCGCCTGATCAACGCCGCCAACGCCCGCATCTTCGGCCTCGACTTCGGAGATCACGAACCCACCGTGATCGCATTGGACGGGCAGCCCGTCGAGCCGCATGCGCCGGAGGGCGGGCTCGTCGTGCTCGGACCCGCCATGCGCGCCGACATCATTTTCGACATGACGGCTGAAGCCGGAAGCCGGGTTTCCGTGATCGATCGCTTCTACAAGGACCTCGAATACCGCCTGGTCGATCTCGCCTATGGCGATCAGCCGCTCAGGCAGACGGCCCTCGACTGGCCCGCCCTCCTGCCGCCGAACCCGCTGCCAGAACCGGACCTCGCATCGGCCATCCGCCACGAGGTCACCTTCAACGGCGGCATGATGGGAGCCATGGTCATGCAGGAGATGGGCGGCAGCATGGGCGACACGGGCGAGGATTCCGCCGGCGCGATGGGCGGCATGATGGGCGACATGATGAACATGATGCATTCCGGCGGCATCTGGTTCATCAACGGGGTTGCTGCCGAGGGTCACATCATGGACCCGATGCTGACGCTGGCGCGGGACAAGAGCCATGTCATCGCGATGACCAACGCGACGGCCTGGCACCATCCGATCCACCTGCACGGCCATTCGTTCCGGGTGATTTCCCGGAACGGCAAGCCGACGCGCCTCCGCGAATGGCAGGACACGGTGCTCATGTCTCCGCGCGAGCGGGTCGAGATCGCCTTCGTCGCCGACAACCCCGGCGACTGGATGCTCCACTGCCACATCCTCGAACACCAGGCCGCCGGGATGATGGGCGTCTTCCGCGTCGCCTGACAACCCCCCTTCAAAAGGAGAACCGAAATGCGTACCATTATGAACACCGTCGCCCTCGTTTCGTTCGTCTGGGCTGCCGTCCCGGCGCTCGCAGGCGAGAAGGACCTTACCCTATACAAGAACCCGCAGTGCAGCTG
Organism: Mesorhizobium sp. 2RAF21; assembly: GCF_052115345.1. Lineage (NCBI taxonomy): Bacteria > Pseudomonadati > Pseudomonadota > Alphaproteobacteria > Hyphomicrobiales > Phyllobacteriaceae > Mesorhizobium > Mesorhizobium sp. 2RAF21. The sequence goes on from NZ_JBFRGM010000027.1 coordinate 61,926, forward strand.
CTGCGAAGGCTATGCCGACTACCTGCGGGAGAACGGCTTCGACGTCACGGTCAAGGCGACGCACGACCTGGCGGAGATGAGCCGCGAGGCTGGCATTTCTGACGAGTTCCAGGGCTGCCACCTGTCGTTCGTGGACGGCTACGTCGTCAGCGGCCACGTCCCCGTGAGCACGGTCGAGAAGCTCCTGACCGAACGGCCCGACATCAAGGGCGTGACGCTGCCCGGCATGCCCATGGGCTCGCCGGGGATGAGCGGCACCAAGGAAGCGCCATTCGAGATGCTGGAGATCACCAAGTCCGGCACCGTGGGCGGGGTCTATGCGCGGGAATAGTGCCGCCGGAACCCAAAAACGGAAGGAGCCGCCAATGATGGACGGTGGAATGATGGACGGCATGGGCGGCATGATGGCGGGCATGGCACTGGTCTGGCTCCTGCTCGCCGTCGTGCTTGTCCTCGCAGCCGCGGCCTTGGTGAAGTACCTGTTCTTCAGCGGCCGTAAATGAGCAGGAAGGCTGTTGCCCTCGGCATCGTGGCGGGGCTCTCGGCGTTGGCCGCCATCGCCTTGCTCTGGCATTTCGGGGCCAATCCCAGCGATGCGGCGGCGATCGCACAGGGGCGGCAACTCTATGCCGCGAACTGCGCCTCCTGCCACGGAGCCAACCTCGAAGGCCAGCCCGACTGGAAGAGGCCGCTGCCGTCAGGACGCATGCCCGCCCCGCCGCACGATGCTTCGGGGCACACATGGCACCACCCAGACGGGGTGCTGTTCCGGATCACCAAGGAAGGCCCTGCCGCCGTGGTGGGCAACGGCTACGAAAGTGACATGCCGGGATTAGGGAACGTGCTGGGCGACGGCGAGATCCGCGCCGTTCTCGCCTTCATCAAGAGCACATGGCCGGAGCGGGAGCGCGCGTACCAGGCGCAGATGAGCCGCCGGGAAAAGGAGAAGGCGCAGTGAGAGCAATCCTGATGGCGCTTGCAATTGCCGTCATCGCGGCCGCGAGCAGCGCGGATGCCCAAGCACCGACTGCCATGTCGTTGCATCAGGAGCCGCAGCCCTTGGCCGATCTCGTCTTCGCCGAGGAGTCGGGAGAGCCGCGATCCCTTGATGACTGGCGCGGCAAGGTCGTGCTGCTAAACGTATGGGCGACGTGGTGCGCGCCATGCCGGGCCGAGATGCCGACGCTCGACCGCCTGCAGCAGCAACTCGGCGGCGAGGAGTTCGCCGTCGTAGCCCTTTCGGTGGACCGAGCGGGAGCCAGCGCGGTCCGGATGTTCTTCGACGAGATCGGGGTCAAGCTCGCCGTCTTCATCGACCAGGACGGGGCGGCGATCCGTTCGCTGGGGCTTTTCGGCCTGCCGGCCACGCTTCTGATCGGTCCGCAGGGAAATGAGCTCGCGCGGCTCGCCGGGCCCGCCGAATGGGATACTCCCGAGATGGTCGCCTTCCTCGAAGGGATCATCGAACGCGAACTCGACCAAACTGGAGAACGGAAATGAATAGAAGAGCGTTTCTCGCCGCCCTGGCTGCGACGCCGATCCTCGCGCATCCCGCGCATGCCCATCACCCGGGCGCCGATCTCGACAGGCTAATGGGCAGCGAGGAGAAGTATTTTCAGGCGATCGACGCTCCCGCAGCGCCGGGATTCGAACTGGCCGACGCCGAAGGCAACCCAGTTCGCCTCTCGGATTTCTCGAATAAGGTCGTCGTGCTCAACTTCGTCTTCGCGAGCTGCACGGACGTATGTCCGCTGCACTCCGACCTGATCGCCCGAGTCCAGGCCATGGTCGGTGAAACGCCCATGAAGGACCTGGTGCAGTTCCTGACGGTGACGACCGATCCGGCGGCAGACACGCCCGAGGTGATGAAAGCATACGGCGAGGCGCACGGGCTGGACCCGAGCAACTGGACGTTCCTGACCACCCGCGAGGGACAGGCGGAGGACGCTACGCGCAAGCTGTCGGAGGAATACAACGTCCGTTTCGATCCGCTCGAAGGCGGCCAGCAGATGCACGGCGTGGTCACCCATGTGATCGACCGTGGCGGGCGCTTCGCGGCCAAGTTTCATGGCCTCAGGTTCGATCCATTAAACCTGGTCATGTATGTCAACGGCCTGACGAACAGCGTGAATCAGCCATGACCATTTATTTTTGATCCAGGATTGCCGCCGAAACACCTTTCGTCATGTCGATGCACTCCGGGAGAAGAAGACCGGGAACTCCAATCGCCTGATGATCGTCTGCGCCCTTGTCGACGGCGAGCGTTCCGTGCGTGATCTCGAAGACACGCTCCAGATCCGTCAGCCAGGCCTCTCCCAGCAGATCTGCGTGAGGCAGGCTTCATCGAGGGGCGCAAGGAATCGAAGGCGGTCTACCACCGCCTGGCCGACAAGCGCATAGCGGGATTCATCGGCGTCATGTACCGCATATTCTGCTACCGCATATTCTGCGCCAATCCTGCAAGCGAGTCCTCGGAGCCACAATCTTAGATTCCGTCTGGCACCGGTCGGCGTTCGGCGCATTTGTCCGCCATCATAACACCCTCCTCATAAGGAAATCGTGAAGTGCCTGAATTCACACCGCTTGCGTCCCTTGCGGGGGTGCGATGAAGCCGCAGCCACTAACCACCTACTCGGTATCGCCGCCCGCGTTAGGTGCCGCATCGTCCGGTACGCCACTTTCCAACTCATCTAGCCACACGCTCGCGGTTGAATCGGATGGCGCGCGCCAATCTCCCCTAGGCGAGAGCGAACCGCCCGATGAAATCTTGGGGCCGTTCGGCATTGCCGAGCGCTTGAACTGGCTGATGGTGAAGAACCGGAAGAGGAACAGGCGGAGCCAATGCTTGATCGTGGAAAGATCGTAGGCTCGCCTGTCGCGTGCCCGCATATTCGCGGGCCAGGCGCCGCGCTCCACGGTTTCCCAAGCCTGCAGTGCAAGATAGGCGATCTTCGAGGGCCGGAGTCCGTAGCGCGTGACATAGTACAGGTTGAAATCCTGCAGGGCGTAGGGTCCGATAGCTGCCTCGGTCGATTGCGCACCTGCGCCTTCTTTTGCTGGAACCAACTCCGGCGAGATCTCCGCGGCGAGAATTGCCAGCAGGAGTTCGGCCGTCGCCTTGTCGGTGTCGTCCGAAGCCGCCACAAACCGGATCAGGTGTTGAATTAGAGTCTTCGGAACGGAGGCGTTGACGTTATAGTGCGACATGTGATCGCCGACGCCATAGGTTGACCAGCCGAGGCCGATTTCTGACAGATCGCCCGTGCCGACGACCAAGGCATTGTTATGATTGGCCAGCCGGAAAAGGTAGTCCGTCCGAAGCCCAGCCTGCACGTTCTCGAATGTCACGTCGTGCACCGGCTGCCCGCTCGCGAAGGGATGCCCGAGGTCGGCCAGGAGCTGCCGCGCCGCAGGACGGATGTCTATCTCCTTCGCGGTGGCGCCAACCGCGCGCATCAATGCCCACGCATTCGACTTGGAGGTCTCGCCGGTTGCAAATCCAGGCATGGTGAACGCCAGGACGTTCGAACGTGGCAGGTCGAGGCGGTCCATCACTTGGCTGCAGACGAGCAGAGCCTGTGTAGAATCGAGCCCACCGGAAACGCCGATCACGACCTTGCTTATCTTCGTTGCCTCAAGGCGCTTCGCAAGGCCCTGGACCTGAATGTTGTAAGCTTCGTAGCAATGTTCTGTCAGTTTTGCAGGATCGGACGGAACGTAAGGAAAGCGCTCGATCCTGCGCTTCAGGGGCAAAGGCTCTCTCGGCGCGTCGAGGGTAAAGGAGACCGTGCGGAAATCGGCCGGCTCAATCCCCCAGGCGCGCCCGCAATCGCCGAATGTCACACGACGCATGCGCTCCTGCCGAAGTCTTCCCAAATCGACGTCGCTCACCGCCATTGTCGAGCCTAAAGAAAACCGTTCGGTTTCGGCGAGCTTCAGCCCGTTCTCAAAAATTGATGCATGTCCGTCCCAAGCGAGATCGGTCGTGGATTCGCCAGGCCCGGCTGCCGAATAGGCGTAAGCCGCGATGCAACGCATCGATTGCGACCCGCAGAGTGTGCGGCGATCGTCGGCCTTGCCGATCGTGACGTTGCTGGCGGACAGATTGAGCAGCACTTCGGCACCCGCAAGTGCGGCTGCGGTGCTTGGCGGGTAAGGTACCCACATGTCTTCGCAAATCTCGACATGGAAGGTGAAGAGGCACGTGCCGGCGGAACGAAAAAGCAGATCGACCCCGAAGGGAACCTCTGCACCTGCAAGAGAGATGTTCCTGCCGCGAACATTGACGCCAGGGCTGAAATGCCGACGCTCGTAGAATTCCCGGTAGTTGGGCAGATAGGCCTTGGGAACGACACCCAGGATTCGCCCGCGGTGGATGACGACCCCCGTGTTGTAGAGGCGGCCGTCTGCTCGGAGCGGTGCGCCAATGACAAAGGCGGGGAAGAGATCAGCGCTCTCCTGGACGAGGCGTGCGATTGCTGCTTCCACGGAGTCAAGCAGTGCGTCCTGCTGCAGAAGATCATCGATTGCATAAGCCGAGAGACCGAGTTCGGGGAAGAGCATAAGCGAGATGCGTTCTCGATGTCCTTCTTGTAAAAGTTCACGTGTGCGATCGAGATTGAAGCTGGGATTAGCGACATCGATGCGTGGCACGCACGCCGCAAGACGCACAAAGTCATGTCGATATGGGGAGAAGAAGCTGACTTGTTGCTCAGCCATGTGCTGTTCGCCTTCCGAAGGTCGCCATCTGCATCACGGATAATAGACTGAGCCGGATGCAACAACCATCGAGGGCTTCCAGCAGATCAGGTGCGCAGGCAGCGATCGCGGCTCGGCGGCAGTTTGGCCCCGGACTGGAGAACGCACGGCAGCTGCAAAGATGTTACCGTCAATCCTCTTCGACTGAACTCTTCAATGTGGCCTCGCGAGCCTCTCTCAGTATGTCCCAGCCGCCCTTGAGGACGATTCCGCCGACCGCCAGCCCGATGATCAGATCGGGAAGCGGAGATTCCAGGAGCATGACCGCGGCGCCCGATACAGCGATGCCGGCATTGGCCAGCATATCATTGGTCGTGAATATCCAGGACGCCTTCATGTGCACGCCATCCTGCCGATGCGCCCGCAGCAGCCGCAGGCAAAGCAAATTTGTTGCCGCGTTTGCAATGGCCGTAGCAATCATGGCCAAGCCGATCGGCTCGGCGCCCACGAAAAAGCGTCGGACGACTTCCACGAGTAGAGCCAGGCCCAAAATGGTCAGAAGGACGCCGGACAGGCGTGCGACACGCGCTTTGGCCACAATCGTCTTACCAACGGCATAGATGCTGATTGCATAGACAAAGCTATCTCCCAAGTTGTCGAGGGCGGCACCCAGGAGACCTGTAGAATCTGCGATGACCCCAACGAGTCCCGCGAGAATTACTTGGAGGAAGTTAATACCAAGCACCCAAAGCAAGGTCTTGCGTTCGGCAGCGTTACTTGCATCCAGCTGGATTTCGTCTTCTTCCTGGTGTGATTTCGCGTTCATATGCGGTTTCCCGTATTCACTAATAACTCATTGCGATGGCTGCGACGACTTCGAGACAACGGGCCACGAAAGCCCAGGCTATGCTTCAGGCCAAGTGAGCAGCGCACCAACCGTGCTGCTAGCGACCGAAGAGTGCTGGTCCGACGACAGGAAACGGCGCGACTTTCCATCACCAGACCTGAGCGCAGACACCATTGAGGAATGCCAGCCTTACTGCGCTGCGCGGCTCGGCCGCTTTTCAGCGGGAGCCGTCGAGCCCGGCGACCAAAGGGATCCTGCGATTAGCAGGAGCGCGCCAATCGTTATCACTGTGTCCGCCATATTGAAGGCCGGGAAATGCCAGCCGCCCAGGTGAAAATCGAGGAAATCGGTCACCGCGCCTTGGCGCATCCGGTCCAACACGTTGCCCATGGCGCCGCCGGCAATCAAGCCAAGACCGATCGTGTCCGACGGCCTTGGCGATCTCATGGCCCATACGAGAAACCCGGCTGAGATCGCTATACTAATTCCGGCGAGCAACAACGGGCGATCGAGGAATATCTCTTGAAACATCCCGAAGCTGACGCCCGTATTGAACCCAAGCGTCAGGTTGAAGAATGGCGCGACCTCGATCGTGCGCGGCGGCACCATCACGATGTTGAGAATCAGCCATTTCGTGACGAAATCAGTGGCGAGTGCAGCGGCCAAAGCGCTTCCAGCGAGCGCGCCTCGTCGAGTTAAAGCCAAATACGCCAACGAAATTCTCCTGGACATGACCTCCGCGCTGCATGAGGTCCAGCGGGTTGAAAATTGGACTATGCTGGGGCCGTCTCGGCTGTCACGGGTGCGTGATGCCGGCGGGCCCGCACTCCGACGCCGCCAGACGGCCCCCCGTGTTCGATGTTCTGACCACGGTTGAGCAGGCGAAGCCCGTTGAGAACGACCAACAACGACGCGCCGACATCCGCTGCGATGGCGCCCCAGAGAGACGCCAGGCCCAAAACCGTAAGCGCCGTGAACAGGAGTTTTACGGCAATCGAGAAGGCGACATTTTGCCTGATCACCGCCATCGTCGCGCGCGAATGGCGGACCAACCACGGAAGCCTCGACAGATCGTCCGACATAAGCGCCACGTCGGCGGTTTCGATGGCGGCGTCTGTGCCCATTGCACCCATGGCGATGCCGAGAGTGGCCCTCCCCATCGCGGGAGCATCATTGACCCCGTCACCAACCATGGCAACCGACCCGTAGAGCCGCACCAGATCTTCAACGGCCGAGACCTTGTCGCCGGGCAATAGTTCCGCCCGGACCTCATCGATACCGGTCTGCTTCGCAATCGCCTCGGCGGTCGCCCGATTGTCGCCCGTGAGCATCACAACGTGTTTGATGCCGGCACGATGGAGCGCCGCAACGATCTCCGTGGCTTCAGGCCTGACAGCATCGGCAACGGCGACAAGCCCCCAGACTTCTTGATCGTCGCCCACCGCCACCATCGTGCGACCCGCGCTCGAAAGCGCATCGGCCCGCTCCAACACGCCGTCGGGGTTGACGCCACGCTCCTCGACGTAGCGACGCGAACCGAGCCACATTTCGCGGCCGGCGAAGCGGCCGATGACACCGCGGCCGGTGATGGCCTGGACCGCCTCGGCAGGTTCTGCGACGATCTTCAGCTCGGCCGCTTTTGCCAGGATCGCGCGAGCAATCGGATGCTCGCTGCGCGCCTCCAGGGCCGCTGCGGAACGCAGAATCTCGGCTTCGCTGCGACCGCCGAGCGCGACGACCTCGACGACCTGCGGCCGCCCTTCGGTGAGCGTGCCCGTCTTGTCCATGGCAATCGCGCTGAGGCGAGCTGGTGTTTCGAGGTGAATGCCACCCTTCACCAGCACACCCTGTTTCGCCGCTCCGGCGAGGGCCGCCACAATCGTTACCGGCGTCGAGATCACGAGCGCGCAAGGACAGGCGATAACGAGGAGCACAAGCGCCCGGTAGAACCAGACGTCCCAGGCACCGCCTAAGAGCAAGGGCGGAACCAAAAAGATCGCAACGGCAAGGATCATCACGACGGGCGTGTAGATGCGCGCAAACTTCTCCACCCACTGCTCACTGGGGGCACGCCGGCTCTGCGCCGAACCGACCATGCGGATGATCTGGGCAAGCGTGGTGTCACTCGCCGCCTTTGTGGTGAGGACGTCAAGCGCTCCCTCGCCATTGATAGTGCCGGCGAAAACCTCGTCGCCCGCCTCCTTGAACACCGGGACGCTTTCACCCGTGATCGGCGCTTGGTTGATCTCGCTCTCGCCGGCGGCAACCTTGCCGTCGAGCGGGATCTTGTCTCCCGGCCGTATGATGATGTGCGAGCCGACCCGCACCTCAGCTGCCGGAACATCGCGCTCCGAGCCGTCTTTGAACCTGACGCGAGCCGTCGGCGGCGCGAGTTCCATGAGAGCCGCGACTGCTCGCCGCGCGCGACCCAGACTCCATGTCTCGAGCGCGAGCGCCAGCGCGAAAAAGAACGAAACAGTAGCAGCCTCGAACCAGGCGCCGATGCCTATCGCGCCCGCAACCGCAACCGTCATCAGCAAGTTCATATCGGGTCGCAGCCGCTTGGCAGCGAGCCAGGCCTTGGGGGCGACATAACGGACCGCGCACAGCACTGCGAGCGTGTAGAGGATCATACTCGGCAAAGGCGTCGAGCCCAAGCCGTGTTCACCTGCCTCGAAGGCTGTAAGAACACCGCCGGCAAGCCAGGCGTGCACCGCAAAGCCCAGCGCCGCGAAAGCGCCGCTCGCTATTGTCAGCCACGATTGCACCCGTTTGCGGCGCTCTTCGTCCTGTGCTGCGGCGCTGTCGCTGCCTTCGCTCCACGACTCCGCTCGCATACCGGCACGAGCCACCGCTTTCTCGATACGGGCCTCGAGCGTAGCATCCGACATCGCGTCGATCGACATGCGGCCATTGAGAAGATCGAAGGCGAGCTTGTCTTCCCCGACCAGCGGGCCGACCTCGCGCTTCAATGCCGCAATCTCGTCGGCGCAGTCCATGCCGTGAATGCGAAACACGATTTGACCGGGCATGTGGGTCGGGATCGATGGGCTGAGGGCCTCCCGCGCCTCCGCGCCGCAGCCGCACGCGGCTCCGTCCGACGCTGTGGGCTCTGCCGCGCTCGATACTCCTTCCGGGGGCGACCACCGCTCGGCGCGCATGCCGGTACGAGCAACGGCTTCCTCGATCACGCCGGCTCCTGACCGGTTTTGAGGAGCAACCGTCATCATACCGCGCGCGGTGTCGAAGGCGAGCTTGTCCTTGCCGACCAACGTGCTCAATTCCCGCGTCAGAGCCGCGACCTCGTTCTTGCAGTCGAGACCGTGGACCCGGTAGAGCAATGTCTCCGACGTGCCGTCCGCGACCAGTGAAGCGCGCATTCCAGTCGGAACAACGCGGTCGATAATGTCATCAGCCGTTGCCACCTGTTGGGGCGCAACGGTCATCAGCCCCTTCGCGGTGTCGAAGGTCAGCCAGTCCTCGCCGCCGACCAACGGGCCGACCTCGCTCTTGAGCGCTGCGACTTCGTTCTTGCAATCGAGACCTTCGACTCGGAACAGCAGTGCCGACTGCTGCGGGGAATTTTCCAGGAGATGGGCTTGCATGCCGGTCGTCGCGACCGTGCGCCGAATGTCATCGACGACCAAAGCGTTAGCCGATAGCACCTCCATGACACCGGTCTTGGTGTCGAAGGACAGCTTGTCGTCACCGCCCACAAGCGGACCGACTGCCGCACGAAGCGTGCGGACTTCGTTCTGGCAATCAAGACCGTCGACCTTGAAGCGCATCGAGATGGGGGCACTCGTGGTTGCCGCTTCCGCTCTCATTCTAGTCTCCTCGTCATAGGCGCAGGGGGCTGGCCCGGCGCAATTGCGACCTTCCCGGGGAGACATACATGCTGTAGTCACTACAGAATCAAGAGCAAATCTTACATCGGGGCCTAAGTCGACGGGCGCTCACGAAAAATGGTCGGTGATCTTCCCGCCGGAGGCTTATCTACGACGCACCAGTGACCAGCTCTGGTGCCTCCATAACCTCGTTTTCTCGCCGCTAATGTCCCCTGACGTTGCTGATCACAAACCGGCTTGGCGGCACTGGGGGCAGCCGCGACCAGTCGAGCCGCAGATCCTGTTTGGGAACGTCGTAGCGCATGCGCCGGGAAAGGAAATCCGCAGCCTGCTTCATGAGCGCAAGCGCGATCCATTCGCCGGGGCACCGATGGCCGGCCTGGTGATCGCCGCCGCCTTGCGGAATGAAGTTGAACGGGCTTCCGTCCCATCGACCGAAGCGCTGGGGCTCGAATTCCTCCGGTCTTTCCCATGTCCGCCGATCATGGTTGGTCCCAAAGAGGTCCAGGATCACACGCCGGCCTTGTGGAAATCGGTATCCGTTCCACTCGAATGCCTGCGACACCCGCGCAGCGACGGCCGGGAAAAAGGGATAGTACCTGCGAACCTCCTGGACGAAGGCCTCAGCGAAATCCTCGTCCTCAGTCGCAAGCTTCTCTCGTAGATCGGGGTGTGCCTGGAGAGCATGTGCAACGAAAATGATGTAGACCGATACAGCGACGGTCGGTCTTACGACATTGATCAGTTCGACAGCTGCTACGTGCGGAGCGAGCAATTCGCCCTCCAAGTCGCGATGCCACGCTATGACGTGGGCGGCCGAGTCTTCGCGCGGACGGACATGGCCGCTACGGATATTCTCAACGATATTCTCCATCCAACGGTCGGTCCGTTTCCGTGCCCACCGCGACCACAAATGTCTGAACCCGATCGATCCCGCATGGTCGAACAGCGCAGCAATCTCGCGAGTTCGCGTGCTGACCTCCGACTCAGCCAGCGGAACGCCGGCCCAGGCGCAAGCGGCGCGTGTAAGAAGCGCGTGAAGCTCGTCGTAAAGCACGATCTCGTGCATCGAGGCCCATTTTTGAAAAGAGCTTTGCCACTCTCCCGATGTGTGCCGAACCAATTCCTCGATCCGCTCTGGCGTCATCAGCGACATGAACATCTGCTTGCGGTGGCGGTGTGCGGCATCGTCGAGACCCTGCACGCCGCCTTCGCCGAGCAACGTCTTCTGGATCGACTTGAGCATCGCGCCGCGGCGCACGAAGCGGCTGGGGTCGTAGAACAGGCGCGCCGCATCCGGCCCCGTGATACAGATGGCCTTCTGGAGCAACAGCCGTGTCTCGAACAGGTCGAACCCATTGTTCTGACAACGTCTTGAGATAAATCTGTAAGGCTCTCTGATCAGCGCGAAGGTGCTGTCGAAGCTCCGGTCTCGTGGAATCTGGGGCACCTGCTCTGACTCCTCTTGTCGGTCCGCTCTTTCAGTTTCGGTCGCTTGCACGGCACGTGCACCGGAAGCGTGACATAGCCGACGCATGGATAAACTATCCCGGCTCGTTCGTTTTCCACGCGCAACAGACAAGCGGAATCGCGCCTCACCTGATCAATAACTTGGATTGCTGCCGGGCTGTTCCCGCGCTCATGGCAATCTCCCGGAGATCTCGGACTTAGGTCTTAAAACGTTCTCGGTGCCGATCTAAGCATTGATTTTCTCCTCTTAGATGTCTCTCGGCATTCATTTTGATGGTGATGCCGCGGTCCTCGGGCTTCTCCTCCGGCACCAGCGCCCATCGGGCGTCAATTATGAACGGGCAGAAGCACGGCTTAGGTTGAAAGCCGCCAGCCTCAGTTGAAAAGGCTCGCGACCATGTCGTAGATCACCCACGCGAACGCGCCTATGATCGGTATTCCCGTCGTCACCATACCGAACGCTCTGGCAGCTGCGCCATGAGGATAGCCGCGAAAGAAGGTGACGCGCCCGATGGCGAACAACGGCACCGACGCCATGATGAAGGCGAGCGGAGCCTCGCCCGGAACCGTCGCCAGCGCCAGCAAAGCAAAGGCCGCCATAGTCACCTGCTCGTGCGTGTTCTGCAGGAATGCGATCGGAACCTTGAGCCGCTCGCTCGGCGGTCCATAGGCCGAACCCGTGATATCCCGCGGCTCGGCATAGCGCCGGAGGGTCGAAACGATTCCGACGGCGATAAAGAGGCACAAGAGGATGAGCAGGATCGCCCGGGCGGCGAACGCCAGCCGCTCGCCTGTTTCAACCGGAAACTCGACTGACTGGGGCAGCCACCAGACGGCCACTCCGAGAACGGGCAACCACAAGAGGAATGCGAGCGTGGCTTGACGGTACACGCCACGCCGCTCGGCGGCCATGTCCGCGGGTATCGGGGGTCCAGTCATAGCTGTCTTCACCTCAAAGCAATCGATCAGGTCTCCGCGGTTAGGCGATTGGGCTGCCGGTGATCTCGGCGGTGAGCTCGCCGGCGTTGAACGTGCCGATGAGCTTGTCCTCCTCGCCGACAAATGTGCACTGGTATCCTTCGAACCGCTCTTGCTGGACGCGCGGCCACAGGCCCAACTGCTCGAGTGCCTCGATGCCACGTTTCCCGTCCAGCCCGAACACGTTCCCGCCCGTCCGCGGTTTGGGCGACTTTTCAATTACAGTCGTCGTGAAGCCGCAGCGATTCAGCCAGAATGCGAGCGCTGGCCCGGCTATGTCGGCGCCGGAGATGAGGATGTTCGTGTTTCTCACTGGCATTGACGGAGCTCCCTGGCTCTTCAATAGTCTCTCAGAACAAAGGACTCTCGGAACATGCGTCCGTAGGTTAAGCGGGCAATCAGGCGGGAGAGGAGCGGAACCGAAAGGAGCTTCAGGACCTGGTTGCGAACCCAGATCATCATTGGGCTCGATGGAACCAGCTGCAGGCCCGTGCCGCGCGCCTCCTTCGTTTTTTCCTCCACGAAGAGCCGGAGCCCCTGTTCGTAGGCGGCAAAGGCCGCGTCATGATTGCCCGATGCCGTCTTCAGCTCTCCCGCCAGCGCGTAGGCGCCGATCAGGGCCAAGCTGACTCCCCAGGCAGTCAGGGGTGTTGGGTAAGCGGCATCGCCAACCAAGGCTGCGCGCCCCTTGGACCATGCGGGGATCCGCACCAGATCCGCTGAGTCGAAAAAGAAGTCGTTTGACGATTTCGCCTGCTCGAGTATTCCCGGCATTTCCTTCCACCGGAGGATGGCGAATTCCTCACAGAACAGGCCCTTCTGGGCCTCTGCATCGCGGGGGTCGTAAGTGATTTTGTCGGGCCGCCGAAAGACGGCGTAAACCATTGCCCGACTATTCGGAAAGCCGAATAAGGAAATGAATCTATCAGGTTCGGTGTATCCTCGGTTGGTGCCGGCAGCGATCGGATAGTCGATCCAGTACGAAGTCACGTAATAGCCCATGTAGGTCGACACTTCGGTTTCATCGCCGAACACCAGCGAACGCACCCTGGAGTGGATTCCGTCCGCTCCCACGACCAGGTCGAACCGTCTCTCCCGTCCGCTCTCGAACTGTACATCCATGCCGCTCGCGTCCTCGGTCATCGTTCGAATGGAATCGCCAAAGACGTACTCCACGTCGTCCTTCGTCCGGTCGTACAGAATCCGCGCCAGGTCCGTCCGCAATATCTGAGTCTGGGCCCGGCTCGAGTCATCGAAGGTTTCGCGGAACAGCCGGGCGATATCGACGCGGGCCGCCACGGCGTTCGACTCTTCCACAAACAGCATCTCCTTCGGGAAATATTGCTTCGCTCGGACAGCCTCCATGACGCCCATCCGCTCGGCCACGTCGATCCCAGCGCCGCGGAAATCCACCAGGTATCCGCCTTCGCGAGGCTTCGGCGCTTGCTCCACCACCGTCGGCTCGAAGCCATGGCGCTTAAGCCAATAGGCGAGCGTTGGACCGGCTATGCCGGCTCCGGAGATCATGATGCTCTTGTTTTTCAAAAGACGAACTGAGCTCCTCTCTCATGTAAGCGGGAGGAACCTCTACCGCTTTGAAGGGGGCGCCGCGGGAAACGCTGATGGGAGGCTTGGCTCATCTTCCTGCTCCTGAGCGGTGCCCGCCGCCCGTCGCCGGCCATTCAGCCACCTCTCGCCAGGCGACGCACCGAGCCGTCGAGGACGAAGCCGATTCCGGCGAGCGCAGCGATGATTCCGTCAAACGCGAAGTGCTCTGGGCCGATACCCAAGGAAGAACGGCCCGACAGGTCCACCAGGCCCGATAGCCCCGCCTCAATCAGTGCCCACACCAGCAGGACGCGACCTATGATGAGGGACCAGTTTCGCGAGCTGCCAAGCGCCCGGCCGGGACTACCGACTGCGTGGTCTTGGTTCGGCATACGACTTTCCTTTCGGTTGCTGCTACTTCGTCACGCTGAAAGCGGGATGACCTCCCGGAACTTTCCGCCGCGACCCTGTTCCGGCGGTTCGCCGCCGCGCTCGACCACGACGTGCTCAAGCCCGTGCTCGGCAAGCACGCCCCGCAGACCTGCTTCGGCCTCGCGCCAGACGGCGTCGGCATTCGCCGCGGACGAGATTTGCAGACGCAATTGAAGTTTCTCCGGCTCGGTGTGGGCGAGTTGGAAGAGCGTGACTCCGCAGACAGCCTCGATCGGTTGGCTGAGCGTCAGCGGAGGCAGCCGGACATTGCCGCCCGCAGTCCGGAACGTGAGAACGTCCGCGGACCGACCCTGCACGCGGATCGCGGGCAAAGGATTGCCGCAGGGGCATGGATCGGGACGCTGCAGAACGCTGTCGCCGAGATCGTATCGCAGGATCGGCTGCACGCGATTGGCGAGATTGCTGATCAAGACCGTGTGCGACTGCTCGCCTGGAGCGACCGGGAGATAGTCGGCGTCGACCGGCTCGAACGCCACCCAGTCGGCGTTAACGTGCAGCCATCCTTGGTCACACATGGCGCTCATAAACATACATTCCGAGGCGGCGTAGCTGTTGCCGACCTTGGCGTTGAACATCCGCGCAATTCGGCCGTACTCCTCCTGTGGCAGACCTTCAGCCGAAAGGGCCAGCAGCACGGGATGGATGTCGAGCCGGCCGGCCTCCTGCTCGTCGGCGAGCATCGCGGCCATGCTGGCATACGGCGCAAGCAGCGCAGGCTGGAAATGGTTCAGGCGAGCTACGAGCTCCGTCATTGGCATGTGCGCCGAAAGTATCTCGACCTGCTTTCCGCGCCGCTTCTTCAGGCGCGCGGCGGCAACCGCTGACGCGAAGTGGCCGCCGGTCGCCATCACCATCGCCATCCGCCCACGGCGGGCGATGATCTTGAGGAAGTCGCTCGGGCTGAGCCAGTCGCCCATCCAGCGGAGCATCATGGCAGTCACGACCGCCATCGTGTGACTGTCGACCACAAAGATTCCACGGCGGCCGGTCGTCCCGGACGTCGTCATCAGCGTATATTTATCGAGGAACAACTCTCCGATCCGTTTAGGATCCTCGACAAACGCCTCCGCAGCTTCGAGCGTGACGGCGCGGTCGGTGCCCCAATCATCGAAGCGCTCCATGAGCATCTTCTTGTCGGTAACTGGGAGCTGCTCCGCGCTTTCAACCCGATCGGGTAGGTCACGGTATAGCTCGCGATAGAGCGGCGAGTTCGCCCGGGCATCGGCGACCATGTCAGCGAGACGGCTACGCTGGCGTTGCGCGATTGCGCCTGCGCCTTTCTTTCGCGTGCGCCACGCGTCCCAGATCAACCTTATGACATGCTCGGCCATATCGTTCTCCGGTTCACACACCTCCGGACAATCGTTATACCTACCTCCTGTAGCCACTACAGGATCAACCCCTTGATGATCACCATTGGAACTTTGTCCAAACGCACGGATGTGAATATCGAAACAATCCGCTACTATGAGCGGATCGATCTCATACCCCCGCCGCCCCGGACCGACAGCGGACGACGCCTCTACGGAGCGGAGGATGTTCGGCGGCTGACGTTCATCAGACACGCCAGAGATCTCGGTTTCAATATCGCGGCCATCAAGGCGATGTTCGCTCTGCAGGAGATGCCCCAAGCTTCCTGCGAGCAAGTCAGCCGCATTGCCGGCGATCAGCTTGCGGCGGTCGAGAGCCGGATCCAACGCCTGCTAGGACTGAGGACAGAACTGACCCGGATGATCAGAGAATGCGACAACGGGGAGGTTGCAAACTGCCGGATCATCGAAGTTCTTGCTGAATCTCCCGTCTCACAGAACGACCAAAAGGACCACTGAGACCAGGATGTGTAGCGTCACACTATTGATGCAATTTCTTGACGGTCTTGGGAACAGAATCGTAATCTTGTCTTGCCGTGGCAGGCATCGATCAGCCGTATGCGGCTCACCGTTGTGATGAGAAACGCCCGCTTCGGTATTAACGGCGTCAAGCGGCGTCTCGATTTTGAAATGAAAAGCGGCCTCGGCAACATACAGCAACAGCCGCGGCAGATTGACTCGGTCCATGAGCATCTGCTTCGATGACCGAGTTTTCCCTGACTGTCTCGCGCTACAGCTATTCGTCGTTCGAATGAGGATCGGCGAGAGCGGCTTCCGGTCGACTGATCGGAACGGAGGTCAGCGACGTGCGTTCGGAAAGCTTCTTCGCCCCATTTCGCTCTAGCAGCCTTCTGAACGTCGGGTGCATACCGCCGTCCGAATAAGCGTGGGTGGAGAGAATCGTTCCGCTGGCGAGCAGAGATGCGATGGCCGCCTCGTCCGCCTGCTGCTTTGCGGCCACGAGCTGATCGACGGGCGCAGGCGGACAGGCGGCGAGCGGGTCAGACGAGGCAAGTAGTTCCGTGTTGAAGGCATACGCCTTGCCACAATAGGAAACGCTAGGAGGACGCTTCGTGACTTCAAAGGCGTCATATCCCCGTTTCAAATTCTGCCAGAAGGCATAGTTCGGGTCGTTTCGGTTCTTCGCCATGTTTTCCGGCGTCATGCGGAACGGAAAGGCATGGACCTGAAACGAAGTCTGGCCGCCCCTGAGCGCTTCCCGCGCCACGGCGTAGATTTCCGCCACGCCCTCGTCCGTCATGGCAAAACAGCCTGACGATGAGCAGGCGCCA
This sequence comes from Mesorhizobium sp. 2RAF21, assembly GCF_052115345.1. Classification (NCBI taxonomy): domain Bacteria; kingdom Pseudomonadati; phylum Pseudomonadota; class Alphaproteobacteria; order Hyphomicrobiales; family Phyllobacteriaceae; genus Mesorhizobium; species Mesorhizobium sp. 2RAF21. The sequence continues at coordinate 78,430 of NZ_JBFRGM010000027.1, forward strand.
TGCACCATCAGCGCTTCACCTGTGTAGCCGAGTGCTGCCTCAAGCCGGTTTGGATAGCCAAGGTTGAATGATAGATGGTACTGCGAGGTCGGATTCAGCATGTTTGCTGAGACGTGATAGATGCCCTCCGGCGCCTGCCGGTCTCCATTGCGCCTCTTCGGTCCGAGCTTCCCGGACCAGCGGCACATCGGATAAGCTTTGAGTAGAGCGTAGCGTCCTGATCGATCGCGTTTCCAGATCTCGAGCTCGCTCTCCTGCTTGAAGATGCGAATGAGGATGGGATCGCGCGGCCTCATTGACCTCGCGCTCATTTCACCAATCAGCTTCGCGGGGATTGGCTGCACGGCCTTGGTGCCTATATCAAGGGTGCTCGACACGCACCCGGCGGCAAGCGTCCCGAGAGCGAGTAGAAGGATGATCCTGAACGAGGCAATCAAAAAATACCAATCCTCTGGATAACGAGACTGACGAACCGAGCCAATGGTGCGCCCATATATCATTGGCCTGAAGTTCCGTCATCATGGTTAAGGTGGCGTTTCGGTTAGGCCCCGCGCGGCAATCGAATGCACTGGGTTGATCCATTGCATTGGGCTGCTGCCGGTTTTTCGGACACGAAGTTAAGCTAGCACAAGCGCCATCCGCGAAGGCGAAAAGCAGGAACATCAAATGACCTGCTGTTGGAAGGCGCTTCGATCATCCGATGCGCCCGAAGGCCGGAAACCGTTCGAGCAACCAAAAGGCGAACCAAGTCATCTGTCCGGTGATCATCGCAAGTCCCATCAGGACCATGATGCCTCCCGCTGCAATTTGCAGAATGCGGCCGGTACGGCGCATGCGTGGCAGGCTTCCCATCAGCGTCTGTGTGAAGATCGCCGCTAGGACAAACGGGATGCCGAGGCCGAGCGAATAGAGCGAGAGCAGCACGATGCCGTCGGTCGCAGTTGCCGACACGGCGCTTACCGTCAGGATCGCCCCAAGGATCGGCCCGATGCAGGGCGTCCAGCCGAAGGCGAAGGCAAGACCGAGGAGATAAGCGCCCATCGGTCCGCTACTCGACAGGCTGCCGTGGTAGCGGACGTCGCGCTCCAGCCATGTAAGCCTTATGAACCCGGTCATGAACACACCGAACAAGATGACGATGGCGCCACCGACAATGCCCGCCTCATAGCTGTAGGCGCGAAGCACTCGGCTCAGCACGGTTGCGCTCGCCCCGAGCGCCACGAAAACCGTCGAGAAGCCGAGGATAAAGCAGAGGCTGAGCAGGACCACGCCGAGCTTGTCGACGGATGCACTCCCTGCACGGTTCGAATTGCCCGCGACGAAGGAAACGTAGCCGGGCACGAGCGGCAGCACGCAGGGGGACAGGAACGAAACCGCTCCCGCCGCGACCGCCGTCACGATGCCGATATTCGAAATTTCGAGCTCCATTCAGTCCACCCCTTCACCCTGAAGCCACTACAAGGTCAACCCCGCGCTGGAGCAGAGCCACGGCACCGCTATCGGCGGATCCCTCGATAGAGCGAGATTGAGCCGCTGACTGTTGGAATTGCCAGCGTCTCCTCCACGTTCCGAAAGCCGGCTGCATGCATGAGATCAGGCAGGACCCCGCGAGCGTTTGGCTCAGTATTTGAGAGTCCGTCGAGGTTCTGAATGACCCCTCTGAAGAGGGTTCGCATTAGCCGCGTGCGCTGTAGACCATAGTCCGCAATGTGAATTTCGCCGCCAGCCCTGAGCGCGGCATACATCGCGGCGAGCGCAGTCACCTTCTCTTCCATCGGCACCTGGTGGAAAACGAGGCTCGACACTATCTTTGTCGGGCGCCGCCCCTCCAGCAACTCAGCGGCTTGCCGCGCGAAACCAATGTGCAGCTCGACCGAGAGGCCTGTGATCGCGATTTTCTTTCGCGCACGCGCCAACACCGCGGGGTCAGGATCAATCCCTATTAGCTCGGCGGACGGCGCAGCCTTCCCCAGCCGCTCGAGTAGCGATCCGGTGCCGCAGCCAACATCGACGATCACATCACCGGGAACAGGATTGAGCTGCAAAACAAGCTCGCTCCTCCATCGGTGCTCGCGTGTGAGCGCGGCGACCCCAAGGTCGTAAAGCGGGGTGAGCCAGTGATGGCCAGCGGCAGGCGTGTAAGTCATGTCATACGGCACAGAGATTCCCTTTGCTGCCGGGCACTCGTACATCCTGTAGCCGCTACAGAGTCAACCCCGTGGATTATCGCGGAGGCGGGTGGTACGAGGGCCGCCACATCCGGAGGGCCACGAGTGCAATCCTGCGTCCGCGCCGGATGCTGTTCCCGCCACAATCAGATAACACTCCACGCCCGATAGCGTCCCTCACCGTAACCGTGCCTTGCAGATTCTTGCCGGCCGTACGCGCGGCCTCGACGCATTGGCCGATCGCCTCTGCATGCCGCGCACGCGCGAGGACTCGACCACGCCGCGCCAGCCTTCTGAGTTGGCCACCCGCAGCATGGTAGATGCCGGCGTTTGATCGGCGCTGCGCGGACCATCGCTGCACCGAGGAGGACGCCGGCGAGCAAGCGATCCATATGCGCAAATCCTGCGAGCGCCGGTAGCGGGCGGGTCTTGGTGTAGGCGGCCGGGTAAGCGCCTCGCGCTCGAGGTGACGGCACGGCCTATCCCTCGAGCTGCTGCGCGGCGGTCCTCACCGGGCTCTCGCCGCTCAGCGATCGTGGCACAGCTGTTCTATTCGTCCATGATTGCGCCGGCGCCAACATCGGCAAACCCTGGCATGATGTTGCCAGCGAGCAGTTTCTCTTTCGACAGCAACCCAGCGTCCTCGAGGGCCTCGAAGTCGGGAAGATCACGAAGGGTTTCAAGCCCGAACTCCAGCAGAAACGTCGGCGTGGTGACGTAGGTATACGGCGCGCCCGGCTGCGGCGCGCGCGGTCCGGATGCAATCAACCCGAAGGAACGGAGGTTGCCGATCAGGTCGCGGCTGATCTCCTTGCCGAAAAACGACGACAGCTCGGCGCGGGTGATCGGCTGGAAATAGGCCACGCACATCAGCACCAGCAGCTCGGACTGGGTGAGGTCGACCGCCCGCTCGCTGGCGCCGATCGCCGCACGGATGGCGTCGGCGTAGGCCGGGCGCGTCAGGTGCTTCCAGCCACCGGCGACAGCGACCAGGTCGTAGGGCCGACCGCGCAGTTCCTCACGGATGTCGTCGATCAGAAGCTCGACGCTGCAGCTCTTGCCGACAATGCGCGCCAGCGTCTCGCGGCCGACGGGCTCGCTGGCGGCAAAAATCGCCGCCTCGACGCGGTTCATCCATTCGCGCCAGCGCGCTTCCGGCGGTAGATGATCCAGCTCGCGATCGAACAAATGGTCATTTGAACGCCGGTCGCCTGATCGACCGTCATCTGGCCGCCCCTTCCCTCGTCTGCGTGTTGCTTCCACCATCTGTTTCAAAGCCCGTAAAGGCGAAACGTCGGCCGCCCGGTGAGTTCGCGTACGGCGCCGAGCATCTCGAGGCGGTCGAACAGCCGCCGCGCGGCGCGCTCGCTCATTGCGTCCGTCGCCGACCGCGCGGTCTGCACATCCTCCAGCATCAGGATCAACATGACCTCGTCGGCGTGCCTGGCGCGCATTTTTGGGGCAACGGCCACCAGCCGCTGTGCGCGGCGGCAAAGATCGACATGCAGGTCCGATGCGCGCGCTGCGGCACGCGCATAGGCCAGCGCGCAGGTCGCCAGCCAGCGGCCGTTGCCGTCGAGGTGCGCGGGTGCGGCGCGCAAGTCCTTGCGCCGGACTTCGCGGGCCAGCAAAGGCACCGGGCGCGGCCATTTCAGCCGGAAGGCGAGCATGGCGTCGGCGAGCCACAGCGCCAGCAGTTCGGCGTCCGGGCGGAATTTCATCGCGACCGCGACGATCTCGGCCGCCGCAGCGACCGGATTGGCCTCGCCGCGCGCCAGGCGCTCGGCGACCCGGTAGACGTTGCGCATCGGCTCGTCGACCGAGAGCCTCAGCATAGCCGAGGCCGACAGCCACCAATCGTCGACGAGCTGGGTCTGCCGCTCGGCCAACCTGCGCCATGCCAGCAACACCTGCCCGGCCGGCCCCGGATCGTCTCCCGGCCGCGTCAGGACCACGGCGTCGCGCAGCGCCGCCTCGTCCTCGCTCCGTCCCATGAGCGGCATCAGTGCCGCGGCATTGGCGAGCGCCAGGCGCTGCCGCCAGAGGCTGCCGATCGGATGCTCGTCGCAGGCGATTGGGTGCAGCCAGGCGAGCGCCGAACCGGCCAGAAAACCGGCATCGGCCGGGCCTTCGGGCTCGGTCTTCGGGCGCAGCACGGCCGGCAGGGCCGAGAACGACGGCGGTGGCGGCAGCGGGTGTCGAGCGGTTTTGGCCATGAGTCTGCCTAGCACGACGCGGCGGATATTGCTATCAGGACCGGCAACAAGCGCCGCGCCTGTCGACAGGCGTTTATGTCCGGTAAGCTTCCATTATCGGACGTATAATGATAGGCTCCCAAATCATGCAAAATTCCCCGGAAATGTCAGCTGACCGGAATTCGTGAGATTCGCCGCCTTTTTGAATCGGATTTCGTGAGACTACGTGCACGGCGCTGAACCGGCCTGGCATTAAGCGATTGATTCAGCATCGTTATTGGCGATGGCCGCGCGTCGCCCGAGTTTGTCAC
>NZ_JBFRGM010000028.1:0-75688 GCF_052115345.1 Mesorhizobium sp. 2RAF21
CGGCTGCCGCGAATGGCGGCTTTGAGGTCCGAAGTCTGCCGTCGCGAATGACGGCGAGGTCGGTCCGGGGCAAGAACACTGGCGGGGCGCCCGGAAGGCGCCACGTACTGTTTGCTAAGAGGCACCGACCCGGCGCCCCGCTTCCCACCCCTTTTTCAACGGCCAGACGCGAAAGCGGGCGTGGCGGCGACGGGCCGCGCGCTTACCCGGGAGTTCGACAATGCCGAGAGACGATTATTACGACGATCTGTGGAAGAACCTGGAGACGCCGGGCTACATGCACGAGTTTCTGTCCAACAATAACCCCTTCGTGCTGGCGCTGTTCACCCGCGCGGCGCGCATGACCTTCACGCGCGACGGCGCGCCGAAATCCTGCCCCAACAAAACCTGCCGCAAGAGCGGCCAATGCCACATCATTTTGCGCCACAAGGCCACCAACTGCACCAGCAGCGTCGGCATCAGCCAGCGCGCGGCGGACGAATTCAAGGCGATCCTGCTCTACCTGATCGACATCGGCTCCAACCCGCCGGAGATCGACTATGGCAGGCGGGAGTGAGAAATGGTCCGCGTTAGCGGACGAAAAGCCAATTGCTTGGCTTTTCGAGTTTCGAACGCCCGAAGCGACAGCGAAGGGCCGGAGTGATGCCGCCCCCGGCCCTCGGCTATGGCCTTAGGCGTTCGAGCCCTTGGGAAGGTCCACCGGACCGCCCCCTGCCCCTCGTAAACTCGGGGCGTTAGCGGACCGCCCCCAGCCCTCGGCTACTGCCTCGGGCGTTCGAGCCCTTTGGAAGGTCCACCGGACCTTCCAATTCGCCTGCGGCGAACCGCTTCCCGGCCCCTCGTAAACTCGGGGCGTTCGAAGCTCGAAAAGCCAAGCAGTTGGCTTTTCGTCCGCTGAAGCGGACCGCTTCTCACCCCGCCCAGTCCACCTCGACCATGCCGTGGCGGCGGTAGAGGCGGATGGCGTTGGCGTTTTCGACCACCATCGTCTTCAGGTCGACGCGGGCGGCGCCCCGCGCCTTGAAGGTGGCGAAGACGTGCAGCAGCAGCGCTTCGGCCAGTCCGTTGCGCCGCGCGTCGGGGTGCACGGCCAGATATTTGAGATAGTCGCTGGTCCAGCACAGCGCCACCGCCGCCAGCCGCCCGTCGGGGCCGTCCACCACGAACCACAGCGCCGGGTCGTATTCGGCGTCGCTGGAATGCAGCGCCCACCAGAGGTCGAAATTCTCTTCTTCCTTCGCCAGCGTCTGGGTGAGCAGCGCATGCACGGCGCGCGCGTCGGCTGCCTGGAAGGGGCGCAGCGTAAAACCGTCGGGCCAGGCCGGCGCCGCGACCTCCTCCGCCAGCGAACGCCGCAGGCGGATGCCGACGTCGTCGGTCTTGTCGATATGGTGCTGGGTCATCGGCCGCTCATCCCTGCCGCTGGCCGTGTCCGGCTCAGGCGTCCGGTTCGGGCTTGCGCTTGCGGTCGCGGCCAAGGCCGGTCTCTTCGAGCAGGCCCTTGCGCTTGGCGTCGTAATAATAGCCGGTCTGGTAAAGCCGGTCGGCGCGCTTGTAGTCGCCATTGGCAACCAGGAAGGCACCGCGCAGATATTTCACCGCGTATTTCAGATTGGTCTCTGCGTCGAACAGGCCCTTGGGCGCGCCGCCGTAACCCATGCCGCGCGCGGTGGCATGCTTGATCTGCATCAGCCCCCAATGGCCATTGTTGTAGGCGCGCGGGTTGAAGGTCGATTCGCGCTTCACCACCGAGCGTACCAGTTCGATCGGCACCTCGTAGAGCGCAGCGTATTTGGCGATCAGCCGATCGACCTCGCCACGGCCCGCACCGGCCGGCGCCGGCGTTTCGGCCTCGGGTTCCGGCAGCGTGAGGTAGATCGGCACCGGGCCGGAATAGGCGATCGGCTGCACACCGGGCAGCGCCTTGGCGGCTTTCGGCGTGGCGGGTGCGGCCGGGAAGACCAGGCTGGTGGCGGCGGAGGCAACGATAACCGGCGCCGGCTTCAGCACCGGCTTGGGTGCCGGCAGATTGCCGCCCATGCGGGCCGAAAGCGTGCTGACGCGGCCGGACGTTGCGGTGGAAGTCGCGGGCTGGGCTGCGGCCTGGGCCGCCGTCGGCTGGGCAGCGCTTGCCGGATTGGCGTGAATGGCGGTCGCGGAGGCCGGTGTAGCGGCTGCGGTCGCAGCAGCCGGGACGGCTGCCGCTGCTACGGCCGTGGAATTGGCGAGACGGGCGCTGGTGCCGGGCGTGGTCGCCAGCGTTGCTGTGGCCTTGGCGGCTTCCTGCGGCGTCGGGCCGGCAAAGGCAGCACCCGCAGCTTCAGCCGGAAGCGCCGCGAACTGCACCGGAGCGAGCCCCGAGGATTCGGGCAGCACCGACACCTGCTCGGGCAGTGCCAGCGCAAAGCCGGCATCGCTCTCGGCGGTCGACGTCGTGGCTGGAGCCAGGGCCGGCTTCACCGCGGTGGTGGATGTGCAACCGGAAACGCCGGCCGCTGCCAGCAGAATACCGATCGACAGGGTGTGGGCTGTTGTTCGCAAGCCGCGCTCTGTTCATGCAAATCGTTAAATGCTCATTACACCACCGATTTTGGTCGGGCAACCTCGAGGGGAAATGGTTTTCGGGTGGCGAAAAGCCGCGAAACATGCCAGATTGTTCATGATTTGTACTGTTTTGCGTCGGTTTCTTCCCTGGAAGCCACGCTGGAAATGGAAGGAACCGCATCATGCAGACCGCCATTGAAAAGACCGTTGCTACAATACCCGGCCATGCCATCTTCGAGACGGCGATGGGTTTCATGGGCATCGCCTGGAACGAACGCGGATTGATCCGCCTGTGCCTGCCGCAGTCCAGTCGCGAAAGCCTGGAACGCCGGCTGCTCAGGCTGGAAGCCGTGCCGGGCAAGCATTTCGATGAGAACACAGCGCCGGGCTGGGTGGCCGAACTGATCGCCTCGATCAAGGCCTACGCGGCCGGCGAAACGGTCGATTTCTCGAAAGTGCCGGTCGATCTCGACGGCGTCGACGATTTTCGTCTTGCCATCTACGACGCCGCCCGCAAGCTGGCCTTCGGCGAAACCACCACCTATGGCGAACTGGCGAAACGCGCCGGCCATACCGGCCTGGCGCGCGAGACGGGGGCGGCGCTCGGCGCCAATCCGGTGCCGCTGGTTATCCCCTGCCATCGCATCACCGCGGCCGGCGGCAAGATCGGTGGCTTCTCGGCTCCGGGCGGCTCCAACACCAAGGAAAAGATGCTGGCGATGGAAGGCGTCCACGTCGGGCCGCCGCCATCAAAGCAGGCTTCGTTCGGGTTCTGAGCAGGCATATGGCCACTGACGCTCGAAAAAGCGCGCCGGGCGAACCGTTAGTCGAACGGCGTGATCATGCGGCGGAAGCGGCGGTCGTTGTCGGGCCGCTTGCATTTGAACACCGGACAGGAACTGGTGTCCGCGCTCGGCACATAGGCGCGGCTGCGCACCTCGCCCATGTCGCAGAAGCGAGCGCTGGCTACGTAGCGGTCATAGAGCGGCAGGTTGGGATTGTGCTTGGAACGATAACGCAGGATGACGGCGCCCTCGCGGGTAACCAGCGCCTGCACCCGGTCGCAGCTCATGCGGGTCGGATCGTAGCGCGAGATCGCCCCGGCTTCGGCGGCCACCAGGGACAGACAGGCGGCAAGCAGGATCGTCTTTTTCATGGCCTCCTCCGGCGTGAAGCGCGCAAGCCGCCAGATTACGCCGCCGTCCTGCATCTCGCCAGTCTGGCGGTGCACTGCATTGACGATTGAACAACACCACCTTGTTTTTGGAGAAAAAGTCGCTTATATGCGTGGCGTTGATATTTGGGCCGATTGACCCCATGCCTCGCGATACCCGCGTTTGCTCCCGTCTTTCTCCAAAATCTCGATACCAACGGCCGGATAGGGTCCGGTCTGAAGAAAACGCAAGTGAATGTGAAGGAACATCGATATGGCAACTGGAACGGTCAAGTGGTTCAACGCCACCAAGGGCTTCGGTTTCATTCAGCCTGATGCCGGCGGCGCGGACGTTTTCGTCCACATCTCCGCTGTGCAGCGTGCTGGTCTGACCACCCTGGCTGATGGCCAGAAGATCAGCTACGAGATCGAGCAGGACCGCCGCACCGGCAAGTCCTCGGCTGGATCTCTGTCGGCAGCCTGATTTGGCGCAAGGCGCGCGCCGGGCAATAGCCCGGGGCGCGCGGCAAGTCACGGATGTACTGGCAGTCGCGCGAGAAGCGCGCCGGAGCATGAAAGGCAAGACAGGCTGAAGCGGCAGATTGCCGCCAGCGTCACCCAGAATGCTCCGGGTCAGGCTAGCAGACATTGGAAAGGCGGGATTTATCCCGCCTTTTTGTTTTTTCCCATCGACCTTCGAAGCGATCGCCGCTCAGGCCGGCGCCACGAACTCCTGGGCGATCGCCTTGAAGACCGGCATCGCCTCGAGCTTTGCCGCATGCGCCGCCAGCTTCGGAAATCCGGACATCGACACCAGCCCCGGATGCGCGTCGTTAACGAAACGCAGCGCCGCTCCCACCGCGATATCGGCATGGCCAATGCGGTCGCCGAACCAGAATTCATGTCCGCGATCCGCCAGATCGCTTTCCAGCGCGGCGAGTACGCCAGCGATCTGCGTCCGGCACCGCTCCGCCCACAGGCCGGAAACATCGGCATGCAGGCGCTTTTCGTAGAACAGGCTCACCGCCTTGTCGGCCATGCCGGTCGCAAGTGCCGCCACCTTGAGCGCCTTGCGCCGCAACGGCTGCGCGCGCGGAAACATCGCCTCCTCGGCCGGCACCAGGCTGTCGAGGTAATCGAGGATGAGATGGCTTTCGATCAGCACTTCGCCATCGTCCAGCACCAGCGTCGGCACGCGGGTCAGCGGATTGTAGGGCCGGATCTTGTCGGCGTCGCCAAAGGTCGCCCAGGGTCTGTGCTCGAAGGGAATGCCGTAGAGCGTCAGCGCGATGCCGACCCGCCGCACGAACGGTGAATCATATTGCCCGATCAGGATCATGAAGTCGCCTTCCCGCAATCAATGGCGCGGCCCATGTTGAATTGTCTCACGGCAGCCATTCGATCGGGACGTGGCCGGGATCGGCCTCAACGCGCTTGAGCCATGCGCCGACGGCCGGATAGACCTTGAGATCGAAGCCGCCGAACTCGGCCGTATGCGTGTAGGCATAAAGCGCGATATCGGCGACGCTGTAGCTGTTTCCTGCAAAGAACGGGCTCTGCCGCAGTCGCTGCTCCATCACGCCAAGCGCCTTGTTGCCGCGCTCCAGCGTCGTTGCGAGCCGTTCCGGCGTTGCATCCTTGGCCCGCTCGGGAAAAGTCAGCAACGCCTTGCGCACGGCGATATAGGGTTCATGGCTGTATTGCTCGAAGAACAGCCATTGATAGGCAAGCGCCCGCTCGTAGCGATCGGCGGGCAGGAACCGCGTGCCTTCGGCAAGATAAAGCAGGATCGCATTGGATTCGGCGATGCGCCTGCCATCGTCCAGTTCGAGCAGAGGCACCATCGCATTCGGGTTCTTGGCGACAAAGTCCGGTTTTCTCGTCGCACCGTTGTGCGAGGAGACTTCGACATTGGTGAAGGGCAGACCAAGCTTGGCCATCAGAAGGCGCGGCTTGTAGCAGTTGCCGCTGTCGATCATGCCGTAGAATATTGTCATCGCGCTTCCCCGGAAAGCACCCCTTTGCCGCAGCCAGGGTACATCATCCAGCGATTTCTTTTGCTGTATTTCGATCAGCGACAGTGATGCATTCGCTTAACGGCGCCGCTCTCGATTCCCGCGCAATTCGTGCAAAGAGCGCGTGAGGGTCGGCCAACAGGCGCTTGCGGCACATGTCGTCGATTATTGGATGATGCGCTTGCCGAAGGTTTTGCCTGGGCGCGCCGGCGGGGACGGCCCGTTGCCGTCAGGTTCCGGAGACGGCTGGTGGTGCGCTTCCAGGGCCTGCATGGTCCTGGTCAGTGCACGGAAACTGGTCGGCGCGATCTCCGGTTTGGCCAGCACGTAGCCTTGCACCATGGAGGCGCCCGATTTCTCGGCGAGATCGAGCTGCCAGCTTTCCTCGATGCCTTCGAAAACCGTTCGGATGCCTCGCCCTTCGAACGCTTCGACCATCGTCATCAGCAGGGCAAAACCCGCGCCGGATTCCATCAACTGGGTGATCCAATGAGCGTCGAACTTGACGATGTCGGGCCGCAGTTCCTTGATACGGTTGATGTCGGAATCGTCGGCGCCGTAGTCGTCCACTGCGATACGAAAGCCGTTCGTCCTCAGCGCTTCGACGAAATTGGAGAGCGCCTCCTTCGAGGCCGAGCGTTGCTCGGTCACCTCGCAGACGACACGCTGTGGGTCGATGCCGGCTTCGTGCAGCACAAGCCGCATTTCGCGCAACGCGCTTTCGGACACGGCCCTGTCGATGAAAACCGAAGGGTCGAAATTGATGAAGATGGAGCTTTCCTCCGGCAGGCTGACGCCGACATTGAGCAAATGCAAGGTGCGGGTGAGCGCTTCGATATGCAGCCGATCCGCCGGCGGGCAATTGGCGAAGAACGCGCTGGGCGACTGCAATTCGCCGTCGCGGAAAGGCCGGATCAACCCCTCGAAGGCGACGACGACAAGCTTGCCTTCCTGGAACGCGAAGATGGGCTGGAAGGCGCTTTTTAAAGTATACGGGCCCCAGACACCGGTCGAGGTACCATCATCGTGACGGATGACATGGGCTAACCCGATGCTGCGCGACACAGTCCCTCGCTTCACGACCTGCAAGAACCCGGCAAATCTACTCACCAAGGTTTTACCGCGCGTTAATATATTCGAATGCGCTTACGGGTCTCTGGCTTATCAAACGAAGCTTGCGCTTGTTTTGCCGATACGACAATACAAGCGCCGCTGCCGTCTTGGCTGCTGCCCAATGGAGATATGTCATGGCCTTCCTCGCCGATGCCCTTTCCCGCGTTAAGCCTTCCGCGACCATCGCGGTCACGCAGAAAGCGCGCGAGCTGAAAAATGCTGGCCGCGACATCATCGGCCTGGGCGCGGGCGAGCCGGACTTCGATACGCCCGACAACGTCAAGAACGCGGCCATCGAAGCGATCCGCCGCGGCGAGACCAAATACCCGCCGGTTTCGGGCATCGCGCCTCTGCGCGACGCCATCGCCAAGAAGTTCAAGCGCGAAAACAATCTCGACTACAAGCCGGAGCAGACGATCGTCGGCACTGGCGGCAAGCAAATATTGTTCAACGCCTTCATGGCCACGCTCAACCCGGGCGACGAGGTCGTCATCCCCCGCCCTTACTGGGTCAGCTATCCCGAAATGGTGGCGATCTGCGGCGGCACCCCGGCCTTTGCCGAGACCAGCATCGACAACGGCTTCAAGCTGACCGCCGCTGCGCTCGAAAAGGCGATCACGCCGAAAACGAAATGGCTGGTGATGAACTCGCCGTCCAATCCGTCCGGCGCCGCCTATAGCGAGGCCGAACTCAAGGCCCTGGCCGAGGTGCTGCTGAAGCACCCGCAGGTCTGGATTTTGACCGACGACATGTATGAGCATCTGACCTATGGCGATTTCGTCTTCAAGACCATCGCCGAGGTGGAGCCGCGTCTCTACGAGCGCACGCTGACCATGAACGGCGTCTCGAAAGCCTATGCCATGACCGGCTGGCGTATCGGCTATGCCGCCGGCCCGCTGCCGCTCATCAAGGCGATGGACATGATCCAGGGCCAGCAGACATCCGGCGCCTGCACCATCGCGCAGTGGGCGTCGGTGGAAGCGCTGAACGGCCCGCAGGATTTCGTGAAGAAAAACAAGGCGATCTTCCAGGCACGTCGCGATCTGGTCGTGTCGATGCTGAACCAGGCACGCGGCATCACCTGCCCGTCGCCGGAAGGCGCCTTCTATGTCTATCCGTCCTGCGCGCAGCTGATCGGCAAGAAGACCGCCGCCGGCAAGGTGATCGATACCGATGAGACGTTCTGCTCCGAGCTGCTCGAGGCGGAAGGTGTGGCGGTGGTGTTCGGCTCGGCTTTCGGCCTCGGCCCGAACTTCCGCATCTCCTACGCAACCTCCGAAACGCTTCTGGAAGAGGCCTGCACGCGCATCCAGCGCTTCACCGCAAGCCTGACCTGAAAACGGCTACCATGATGCAATGATTGAAAAAGCCCGGTCCTGGACCGGGCTTTTTGTTTGGGCAGCGGTCGGGCCGTCGGCCTTAGCCGCCATACTGCTCGTCGCTCACCGGTTCCAGCCAATCGACCGGCGAGCCGTTGAGCGCTTCCTGCATGGCGATATGGGTCATCGCCGTCTTCGGACCGGCGCCGTGCCAGTGTTTCTCGCCAGGCTCGAACCAGACAGTGTCGCCGGCCCTGATCTCGCGGATCGGCCCGCCCGAACTCTGAACAAGTCCCGCTCCGGAGACGACGTAAAGCGTCTGGCCGAGCGGATGCGTGTGCCAATGCGTGCGAGCACCCGGCTCGAAACTGACCGAGGTTGCGCGCAGCCGCGCCGGCGCCTCGGTCTCGATGATCGGATTTTGCGTCACCCGCCCGGTGAAATAGGCATTGGAGGCGATGATTGTCGGCACGCTGCCGCAAGCGATGATTTTCACCGGCGTTCTCCTTCTGAAACCAGCCCGAGCGCCTTTGTCGGTCATCCGCGCCCGATCGTCACCTATTTTCCTTGCCCTGCCTCCTAACCCATGTTTCGATGATCTCCGGCAGGTGGCTAACCGACCTGCCTGCGACGGCCGACAGGCCGGCCGCCGCTCTCAGCGAAATGCCTGAGTGGAGGTCAGCATGGGTAATCGCGCCGGAGGACGACGCTCGGGACCGAAATGCATCGCCATAGTCGGTCCCTTCGCCAGCGGTAAGACGACACTTCTCGAAGCCATTCTCGCCCGCACGGGCGCCATTCCCAGGCAGAACCCGGTCTCGTCCGGCAACACCGTGTCGGATCATTCGCCGGAAGCCCGCTCGCACGCCATGAGCGTCGAAGCCACTTTCGCATCCACCGAATTCATGGGCGACCAGCTCACCTTCGTCGATTGCCCCGGCTCCATCGAATTTGCGTTCGAGGCCGAACCCGTGCTCGCTGCATGCGACATCGCGGTGGTCGTGGCCGAGGCAGACGAGAAGAAGATTCCGGCTCTCCAGCTCATCATGCGCAAGCTCGACGAACTCGGCGTGCCGCGCATCCTGTTCCTCAACAAGGTCGACAAGGCGATAGCCGGCGTGCGCGAAACGCTGAAGATGCTGCAGCCGACCAGCTCCGTGCCGCTATTGTTGCGCCAGATTCCGTTGCGCAAGGACGGGGTCGTCATCGGCTCGATCGACCTCGCTTTGGAGCGCGCCTACATTTATCGCGAATATGCCGAAAGCGAGGTCGCTGAAATCCCCAGCGACGACAAGGCGCGCGAGATCGAGGCCCGCTTCTCGATGCTGGAAACGCTGGCCGACCACGACGATCAGCTGATGGAGCAACTGCTTGAGGAGATCGAACCGCCCCGCGACGCTGTCTTCGACGACCTGGCCGCGGATTTGCGAACCGGCGCGGTGACGCCGGTGCTGATCGGCACCGCCGAAAAGGGCAATGGCGTTCTGCGCCTCCTCAAGACCATCCGCCATGACRCTCCCGACATCGACGCGACCCGCAAGCGCCTCGGTGTGCTCGATGGACCGGCAGCGATCGTGCAGGTGATGAAGACCATCCACACCGCCCATGGCGGCAAGCTGTCAGTCTCCCGCATCCTGTCGGGGCAAGTGGCCGACAGCGCCGAGCTCTTCCTGCCCAATGGAAACACGGCGAAGATTTCCGGCATCTACCGCATGTTGGGCAAGGACCAATCGAAACAGCCGTCGGCCAGGACCGGCGACACGGTCGCGCTGGGCAAGCTCGACGAAGTCCGCACCGGCGAGACCCTGACCTCCGCCAAGGGTGGCGCCAAACCGCTCGCGGCGCTCGCCGCGCCACGGCCGGTCTTTGCCTTTGCCCTGCGGCCCAAGGAACGCAAGGACGATGTCAAAATGTCGGCCGCCATCCAGCGGCTTGCCGAGGAGGATCCCTCGCTCAGCGTCAGCCACAACCAGGATTCGGCCGAGACAGTGCTGTCGGGACATGGCGAGATGCATCTGCGGGTGGTGCGCGAACGTCTGGAAGGCAAGAACCAGATCCAGATCGAGGGCCACGCCCCCGCAGTGCCGTATCGGGAGACAATCCGCAAATCCGTACAGCAGCGTGGCCGCCACAAGAAACAGTCGGGCGGCCACGGCCAGTTCGGCGACGTGGTGCTGGAGATCAAGCCGTTGCCACGCGGCACGGGTTTCCAGTTCACCGACACGATCACAGGCGGTGTGGTGCCGAAGACCTACATCCAGTCGGTGGAGACGGGCGTACGCGACTATCTCAAGGGCGGGCCGCTCGGCTTCCCCGTGGTCGACGTCACCGTGAACCTGTCGGATGGTTCCTACCACGCGGTCGACTCGTCCGACATGGCCTTCCAGATGGCGGCCAAACTCGCCATGAAGGAGGGCATGGCGGCCTGCTCGCCCGTACTGTTGGAGCCGGTCATGAAGGTCGAGATCGTCACGCCATCGGATGCGACGGCCAAGATCATTGCCCTCATTCCGCAACGTCGTGGCCAAATCCTGGGATACGACGCCCGCTCCGACTGGCCGGGATGGGATGTGGTGGAGGCGACAATGCCGCAGGCTGAGATCGGTGACCTCATCATCGAGCTGCGCTCGGCGACCGCCGGCGTGGCCAGCTATACGGCAACCTTCGATCATATGGCCGAATTGACCGGGCGCCTGGCCGACGAGGTCATGAACTCTAACGGCAAGGCAGCCTGAGGAATACCGGCTGCCTTCGGGAAAAGCCGTTTGGCTGGGCCACAAGGCTTGCAGCGTTGAACAAAAAACGGCGCTCCGATTGCGGGGCGCCGTTTTTCTGGGACCGCTTCGTCTCCGGGAGGAAACCTCAAGTCCGCCGCCTGGCCCCGGCGGCCGCCACACCGGGAAAAATAGGACTGGACGCGGCCGTTGCCAGAGCCCGACTGTTCGGAAGATGCCCCCATCCCCGAACAATCCACACCGCGTCCTGGGTATGTGCATAGTCGCTAATTCGCGTCGACTGCATGTTACCTGATGTTACATGTCACCGTTACACGGCGGATGAATAGCGCTTGGGCAGCCGATTTCCGAAACCGCCGCGCGCTGGACCAGCTGGCGACGGTGGATGGTGCGGCACTATTGGTCGGGAATGGGGCTCGATGCTGAAAGATCGCCGCGAGGGCGTATCCTGCTTCAGAAAACAAAAAAGCCGGATCGCGAAGACCCGGCTAAGTTGAATGGAAGTGCCCGTTAGGGCTAAACCTCCAGAGGGGAACACTCGAGGGCGCTAATGGGAGGAGAACGCGCCCAGGAGATGACTGATATATGGGCGTATCCTGCCCAAGAAACAAGCACTCATTTTGCAACGCACACATGCAAAAAGGCACAGGCTGTGGTCCAACGCGCATTTCTTGGCCATAGGGCCAGAAAAGCAAGCATATTGCACAATGATTGTCGTGCTGCGCTGCAAACAACGTCGATCAGGCATGCCAACAGCGCGGACCGCTGCCATCGAAACAGGCATCATATGGGCTAGCCCTTTCGCGGCCCAATGCACGGGGATTGTCATGAAGACCAGAGCTTCGGCGGTGGCGGGCAGTGCCGTCTTCTTCCTGCTGGCACCGTGCATCGTAGCTGGTGTGTTGCCTTGGCTGGTCCTCGACCGTTACAGGATGCCCTTCTCAGGCTTCCTGCCTCAAACCCTGCTCGGCGCGCTGCTGATCATCACGGCGATTGCCGTGCTGGTTCATTGCTTTGCCCGTTTTGCCCTCGAAGGCTCCGGCACCCCTGCCCCGATCGCGCCGACCGAAAAGCTGGTCGTTGGCGGTGTCTACCGCTTCGTCCGCAACCCGATGTATGTCGCGGTGCTGTCGATCATTGTCGGCCAAGCGATGCTCTTCGCCAGTTGGGCCGTCCTTCTCTACGCGATCGTCGTGGCGGTGGCGGTAGGGTCTTTTGTTCGCCTTTACGAAGAACCGACCCTGGCAAGGCGTTACGGCGCCCAGTACGAAGCCTATCGGCGCGCCGTTCCCGGCTGGCTGCCACGGCTGACGCCATGGCAAGGCGGCTGAGCGCCGCCGGCACCCAATCTGCCGAAACGGGAGCTGAACCAGCTTGCCTTCAATATGACCAGTTGCGAGCCTTCGCGATGATGAAGTCGCGGAACACATGCAGCTTGGCCTGATTCTTCATCGCATCGGGATACGCGAAGTAGGTGTCGAAGGACGGTACTTCGGTTTCCGGAAGAAGCTGCACCAGACCGGCATCCTTGCCGATGACATAGTCGGGCAGCATGGCGATGCCTGCGCCGCCCTGGACGGCGCGCTTGATCGACAGGATGTCGTTGATCTGCAGCGTCGGAACGCGCTGGCCGCTTTCGAAATCGCCGACCGTCTCCAGCCAGTTGAGCTCCGAAAGATGTGTCGGCACCGGCACGCCGAACGTGACGATGCGGTGGTTTTTCAACTCGGCCACGGAGGCCGGCTTGCCATATTTGTTCACATAGGCCGGCGAGGCGTAGAGGTGGAAGTGGACCGTGAACAGGCGCCGCTGGATCAGATCCGGCTGCTGGGGCTGCCTGAGCCGGATGGCGCAGTCCGCCTGCCGCATGGTCAGGTCCAGCTCTTCATTGGCGAGGATGAGCTGGAGGTGGATTTCCGGGTAGAGGTCGATGAATTCCTGCACCCGATCGGTCAACCAGCCGGCCCCAAGACCGACCGTGGTCGTCACGCGCAGAATGCCGGATGGCCGATCCTTGGACTCCGCCAGCCTTGTCTTGATCGATTCCAACTTCATCAGCACGTCGTGCGCCGTGCGAAACAGCATCTCGCCCTGTTCGGTCAGCACCAGCCCGCGGGCATGGCGATGGAACAGGGGCACGCCGACATCGTGTTCCAGCGCGCTGACCTGCCGCGAAATGGCCGATTGTGAAAGATGCAGTGTCTCGGCCGCATGCGTGAAGGAGCCAGCCTCCGCTGCGGCGTGAAACACGCGAAGTTTGTCCCAATCCAGCGCCATGATTCCCCTCGTTTTCGTTTTGGCGTCTGAAGAAAGATTTCGGAGATTTTGCGGCTTACTCCGCCGCTTCCCGATGTACCTCTATGCCCGCGAGATATTTCTCGGCTTCGAGCGCCGCCATGCATCCCATACCCGCCGCGGTCACCGCCTGCCGATAGATATCGTCGGTGACATCGCCGGCCGCGAAGACGCCCGGAATATCGGTGCGCGTCGAATCCGGCGCGGTCCACAGATAACCATTCGACTTCTGCTTGAGCTTGCCGGCGAACAGTTCGACCGCCGGCGCGTGACCGATCGCCACGAACACGCCATCGACCTTGAGTAGGCTTTCCTGACCGGTGACGGCGTTGCGCAGCTTCAGTCCTTCGACCGAAGGCGGCAGCGGTGTCTTCCCGGGGCGGCCGGTGATCTCGTCCACCACCGTGTCCCAGATGACGCGGACATTATCCTTCTTCATCAGGCGTTCGCGCAGAATGCGTTCCGCCCTGAACTCGCTGCGACGGTGAATGACCGTAACCGACTTGGCCAGATTGGCCAGATAGAGCGCCTCTTCAACAGCGGAATTACCGCCGCCGACCACGGCGACGTCCTTGCCGCGATAGAAAAAGCCGTCGCAGGTGGCGCAAGCCGACACGCCAAAGCCCATGAAAGTCTGCTCGGAAGGGATGCCCAGCCACTTGGCCTGCGCACCGGTGGCGATGATCAGCGTATCCGCCGTGTAGGTCGTGCCGGAATCGCCCTTGGCCACGAAGGGGCGAACATCCAGGTTCACCTCGGTGATAATGTCATTGACGATGTCGGTACCGACGTGTTCGGCCTGCTTCAGCATCTCGCTCATCAGCCACGGCCCCTGCACCGGCTCGGCAAAACCCGGATAGTTCTCGACATCCGTGGTGATCATGAGCTGGCCGCCCTGCTGCAGGCCCGCGACCAGCATCGGCTTCAGCATCGCCCGCGCCGCGTAGATGGCAGCAGTGTAGCCGGCCGGGCCGGAGCCGATGATGAGAACGGGCGCGTGCTTGACGGTCATGAAACGGCCTTTTGCGAAGGACGGCCGCATGGCGCGGCCGAAACGAGCGGCAATTGTTGCCGCAATGTAAGTGCTGGCCCCTTCCCCAGCAAGGACGTGCGACAAGTGTCCCCATAATGCTGAATACACGATGCGGAACCGGATGCTTGTGGTTAACCCCCGGTGAATATCGAAATTTCCTTTTCGCAGGGATGGCGCGACCCGCAAACTCGTTTAATGACGATGTCGCGAAACATTCTTGCGCAGCGGACAGCGACCATGCCGATCAAGGCCGATCTCGACGCCATCGACTGGAAGATATTGCGCGAGCTGCAAAAAGACGGCCGTATGACCAATGTCGAGCTTTCGCGCAGGGTCGGCATTTCCGCCCCTCCCTGTCTTCGACGCGTCAAGCGACTGGAGGAAAGCGGCATCATCCGCGGCTATCGCGCCTTGCTGAATGCGCCCGTGCTCGGCATGGATGTCGTGGCATTCTGCCTCATCGGTCTGCATCATCAGGCCGATGCGGAACTCAAGGCCTTCGCCGAACGTACCCGCAGCTGGCCCATCGTTCGCGACGCCTGGATGGTATCGGGGGAATCCGACTTTCTGCTACATTGCGTTACCAGCGACCTCGCCACCTTCCAAAGTTTCGTGATCGAGGAACTAACCTCCACGCCGAATGTTGACACGGTGCGGACCGCATTGACCATCCGCCAGGTCAAGGACGAAGGACTGGTTGAAATCGGCGCGGCGCACCAAACATAGGGAAAGTGCCGGCCGCAAGGCATTATCCGACCTTCTCTCAGATTGTTTCAGATGTCCCGATTTCAAGCTCCCGTTTCCGCGCTCATCATTTGCAAGAACGAAGTCGGCATGATCGCCGACTGCCTGGAAAGCGTCGACTTCTGCGCGGAGATCGTCGTCGTGGATTCGGGATCGACCGACGGCACGCTCGAATGCATCGAAAGCTTTGCGGCGAAAGGCTTTCCGATCCGTCTGATCCGCAATGAGTGGCCTGGTTTTCCGCAGCAGCGGCTCTTCGCACTCACGCACGCTACCCAGCCCTGGTGCCTGAGCATCGATGCCGATGAGCGCGTCGATACCGAGTTGAAGCAGTCGATCATGGAAGCGACACAGAAGGGCGATGACGCCGTCAACGGCTGGTACGTCCGCCGCCGCGATTGGATCAACGGTTACGGCTATGCCCATCGGTGGGTTGCCCATAACCGCATCTTTCGGCTCTTCCGGCGCGACAAGGCATCGGTCGACCTCTCCCGCCGCGTGCATGAAACCTACAAGGTCCCTGGCGAGACAGCCCTGATTCAGAAAGGCACATTGCTCCACCGCCGCCCGACGTCGGTTGCGAACGAGTTGAGCCGCACGAACGCCTATTCGTCGCTCAAGGTCGAAGCCCAGATGGAGCAGGGAGACGAGCCGAGCATGTCGCGCCTCGTGTTCTCACCCTGGGTCAATTTCCTCAAATTTTACGTCGGCAAGCGCTATTTTCTCTGCGGCCGCCACGGCTACGTCCATTCTGCGATGGTGTTTCTCTATTCTTATGTGACCGAGGCGAAGCTGTTCGAAGCGCGCGACTCCAGCTCCAATGGCAGCTCGGTCAAAGCCGGCGAATAGTTTCCATTTCGGCGATCGCGGCCTGTTCCGCGCTGACCGCGCCGCCCACCAGGAATATTTTCGACAGCCCCGCCCGACACCCGGCTTCAGCATCGGCTTGCTTGTCGCCGACCACAAGCGAATGTGCCAGATCGACCTTCAAAATCTCGGCCGCCCGCAGCAACATGCCCGGATTGGGCTTGCGCATCGGGTGATCGGCCACGCCGAGCAGTCCGTTGCCTGCTTCGTGATAGGCGCACGCCAACACCAGGTCGACCGAGCAATGCCTTGCGTGCAAAAGCTCCAGCACGCGACCATTGACCGCCGCGAATTCAGCCCAGCCGAAATAGCCGCGCGCGATGCCGGACTGATTGGTTACCACGACGACCGGAAGCCCGACGCTGTTGGCGGTCTGGATGACCGGCACGATTTCTTCGCGCAGAACGACCTGTCCGGCATTGCTCGGATAGCCGGTATCGACATTGATGGTGCCGTCGCGATCGAGAAAGAGGGCCGGCTCGCCCGACGGAAAGACGGTGTCGCCGACACGCTCCACCCACAGCCCCGGCTCGGCGAGCGGGAACCGGACAGCGTCTTCCGTCATCGGTTGTCCGGGCTGGCGCTGAGGCGGATTTCCACCTCCTCGCACAGATAATGGTAGAGGCAGATGTGGCCTTGCTGGATGATCGGCGTCGAGGTCGAAGGCACGTTGAGCAGCACATCGCAGAGCGGCTTCAGCTTGCCGCCGGTATCGCCGGTCATGCCAATCACGGTCATGCCCATCGTTCGCGCCTGTTCGGCCGCTGCCAGGATGGATGGCGAATTGCCACTGGTCGAAATCGCCAGCAGCACCGCACCTTGCGCACCATGCGCTTCGACCTGGCGCGAAAAGACAGTGTCGAAACCGTAGTCGTTGCCCCAGGCGGTCAACACCGCGGCATTGGCAGGCAGCGCAATGACGTTATAGGCCTTGCGCTCTTTCAGGAACCGCCCGACCAGTTCGCCGGCGATGTGGATCGCATCGCTGGCCGAACCGCCATTGCCACAGATCAGAAACGCCTTGCCCGATGACAAAGCGGTTACGACCGCATCGGTCGCCCGTTGCATTTCGGCCGAAAGATCGCGTTCGACCATGGCGGTGATCGCGGCGGCCGAACGGTCGAGGTAGTCATTCAGATTGGACATGAAGCTCTCAGTTTCCTGTGCCGGCGCGCAGTTTGCCGATTGTGCCGGTGGTACTCTTTCCCGCGACGAGATCGACCAGGACAACGCGCCCGCCCGCTTTCTGCACCACCTCTGCACCGACCACCTGGTCGATCGTATAGTCCGCGCCCTTGACCAGGATGTCGGGTAGCAGCGTTTCGATAAGCTTCAGCGGCGTATCCTCGTCGAAGACCACGACGGCATCGACGGAAGCGAGCGCCGCCAACACGCAAGCGCGGTCGTGCTGATCGTTGACGGGCCGGTTCGGTCCTTTCAGGCGCCGCACCGAGGCGTCGCTGTTCAGGCCGAGCACCAGCCGATCGCACTGGCTGCGCGCGGCATGCAGCAGGCTGACGTGCCCGGCGTGCAAAATGTCGAAGCAGCCGTTGGTGAAACCCACCGTCAGCCCCTCTTCCTTCCAGGTCGCCACCAGCCGCTGCGCGGCGGCGGCGTCGAGGATGGCGTCCTTGTGAATGGCGCCGTGCGAGCGGAACAGCGCGCCGGTCAATTCGTCGGCGGTCAGCCGCGCCGTGCCGCGTTTGCCGACGACGACACCGCCGGCGGCATTGGCAATGGCCGCCGCTGCGGCGCGGTCGGCCCCGGCGGCCAGCGCCAGCGCGAAGGAGGCGATCACGGTGTCGCCGGCGCCGGAGACGTCGAACACTTCCCGTGCCTGCGTGGCGATATGGCGAGCCGATCCGGCATCGACCACGCTCATGCCCTTTTCGCTGCGCGTGGCGACGACAAAGTCAAAGCCGTTCGCGGCGATCAACTCGCGCGCCGCAGCCACGATCTCATCGTCGGCGAACACGGCGCGTCCCGCCGCCTCGCCCAGTTCCTTGCGGTTCGGCGTGACAGCGGTCGCACCGCGATAGGGTGAATAGTCCCGCCCCTTCGGATCGACGAGCACCGGCTTGCCGGCCTCGCGGCAAATCGCGATCAATTCCGCGGCCACGCCGTCGAGCAGAACACCCTTGCCGTAGTCGGAGAGGATGACGATGTCCGCGCGCTCGAGCGCTGCGCGAAAATGCGCGACGAGCTCCTTGCGCTCCGCCGCATTGGGTGCGCGGACCTCTTCCTCGTCGAAGCGCAGAACCTGCTGGTTAAGCGCGCTGAACCGGCTTTTCGAGGAGGTCATGCGTTCGCGCGTCTGCCCGATCCCTGTGGCATCGACGCCGAGTTCCTCGAACATGCGCATGACGTTGCGGCCCGCCGCGTCATCGCCGAGCACCGAGACAGGAACCGCCCGGCCACCCAGCGAAACGATGTTGGAGACGACATTGCCGGCGCCGCCAACGGCCAGCATCTCGCCGCGCCCGTGCAGAACCGGGATCGGCGCTTCCGGTGAGATGCGCTCGATGACGCCATTGACGAAGCGGTCGAGAATGAGGTCGCCGACGACCAGGACGGTGACATCGGCGAACCGTGCAATCGCGCGGTGGAGGATTTCGGGAGAAGACAGGTGCAACTCGCTCATGGCGAAGCGGATATACCGCAAACCCTGTCTGCGCAACTGCGGCGCCGCCAGCACGACCGGCAAGGCAAGCCGTGTCGACAGCTTCGCCGGCCTCTCTTATAAGAGCCTCGATCCGCTCACCAATTCGAGGCCCTGATGATCATCGTAACCGGTGGAGCCGGCATGATCGGCTCCAACATCGTCGCCGCGCTCAACGCGGAAGGCCATGACGACATCCTCGTCGTCGACGACCTGACCGACGGCCACAAGATCGTCAATCTGGCCGACCTCAGGATCGCCGATTACCTCGACAAGGACGAATTCCTGCCGCTCATTGAGGCCGGGAAACTCGGCTTCGTCGAAGCCGTCTTCCATCAGGGTGCCTGCTCGACGACCACCGAGTGGAACGGCAAGTTCATGATGGACGTGAACTTCACCTACTCGAAACGACTGCTGCACGCCTGTCTGGGCTCACGCGTGCCGTTCCTCTACGCCTCCTCCGCATCCGTCTACGGCGGCGGCTCTGAGTTCCGCGAGGAAGCCGAGTTCGAGCGCCCGCTCAACGTTTATGCATGGTCGAAGAAACTTTTCGACGACTATGTGCGCCGCAACGTCGGTCCCAGCCATTCGCAGGTTGCGGGCCTGCGCTATTTCAACGTTTACGGCCCGCGCGAGCGGCACAAGGGCACGATGGCTTCGGTCGCCTTCCACCTGTTCAACCAGGTCGGGCGTGGCGAAAACCCGAAGCTGTTCGGCGCCTATGACGGGTTTGGTCCCGGCGAGCAGAGCCGTGATTTCATCCACGTCGGCGATGTCGCCGACGTCAATCTCTGGCTCTGGAAACGCGGCGTCAGCGGCATCTTCAACTGCGGTACCGGCCGCGCCCAGCCTTTCCGCGCCATAGCTGAGACGGTCATCACCTCGCTCGGCAAGGGGAGCATCGAATATATCGACTTCCCCGATCATCTGAAGGGCAGCTACCAGAGCTTCACGCAAGCTGATATGTCCCGCCTGCGCGCAGCCGGCTACAATGGCCAGTTCCGCGATGTCGAAACCGGCGTGAAAGACTATGTCGAATGGCTGAAAGCCCGACGATCCTCGTGATCGGCCCCCGCTGGGTGGGCGACATGGTCATGGCGCAGTGCCTGTTCTCGGCACTGAAGCAGCTTTATCCAAACGCCGGCATCGACGTGATGGCGCCTGCCTGGGCCGCTCCGCTGGTAGGGCGCATGCCGGAAGTTCGCCAGCAGATCGAAATGCCGGTACCGTCCGGCAAGCTGGAGCTTGGCGTGCGCCGCCGCTTCGGCCGCATGCTCAAGGGCCGCTACGACATGGCCTATGTTCTGCCCGGCAGCCTGAAGTCGGCGCTTATCCCGTTCTTTGCAGGCATCCCCAAGCGCGTCGGCCATCTGCGCGAGATGCGCTACGGCCTGCTCACCGACATCGTGCCGCTGCCCGAGAAGCAGAAACGCCGCACGGCGCATGGGTTCTTTTCGCTGGCGCGTGGTGGTTCCTTCCAGGCTCCGAAGCTGACCGTGGATGGCGCGAACCAGGCGGAACTCCTCGCTCGCTACGGGCTTGTTGAGGGGGCGTTCGTGGCAATGATGCCGGGCGCCGAGTTCGGGCCGGCGAAGCGTTGGCCGAGCGCTTCCTATGCCGGCCTTGCCCGCGCCATGATGGCGAAAGGGTTGCGGGTGGCGCTGTTCGGCTCCAGGAACGATAGCGCCGTAACGGCAGAAATCGCCGAGTTGGCTCCCGGATGTGTCGATCTGGCCGGCAAGACGCAGCTGGTGGACGCCATCGACCTGATCGCGGCGGCAAGGCTCGCTGTATCCAACGACAGTGGGCTCATGCACGTCGCGGCCGCCGTCGGGACGCCGGTCGTTGCAGTCTATGGCTCGACTTCGCCCGAAAACACGCCTCCGCTGGCCGAGCGGCGCGAGCTGGTATGGCTGCAGCTTTCCTGCTCGCCGTGTCACAAGAAAGTCTGCCCGCTCGGCCATATGAATTGCCTGAACACCCTCGATGTCGAACGTGTGTTGCAGGCCGCCGACCATCTGATCGATGCGCCGGCCGCCGCATGAAAGTGCTGATCGTCAAGACGTCCTCGATGGGCGATGTGATCCACACCTTTCCCGCCGTTCAGGACGCGTTGAACGCACGACCCGACATGTCCTTCGATTGGTGCGTGGAAGAAGCCTTCGCCAACATCGTTGCACTCCACCCCGCGATCGGTACCATTCACAAGGTTGCCCTGCGGCGCTGGCGGAAGCAGGTCGTCTCCTCCAACACCTGGCGCGAGGGCGCCGCGCTGCGCCACGCATTGCGCGCCGGCCACTACGATCTCGTTCTCGATGCTCAAGGCTTGCTGAAATCTGCCTTCGTGGCGAAGCTCGCCGGAGCACCGATCGCCGGCTTCGACAAGGCGAGCGCGCGCGAACCCTCGGCAACCGTCTTTTACGACCAGCGCTATGGCGTGCCCCGCGACATGCATGCCATCGAGCGCACCAGGCGCCTGTTCGGCCTGGCACTTGGTTACGAGCCGGACCTGTCGACGCTCGATTCCGGCATCGTGGTGCCGCCCGGCGCGCCCTTGGCGCAGGCAGAGCGAACCGCGATCCTGCTGCACGGAACCAGCCGCGAGGACAAGAAATGGCCGATGCAAGACTGGATCGAAACGGCCCAACTTATGGTCGCCAGCAGGTTCTCTCCGGTTACCACTTGGTCAAATGACAAGGAAAGAACCGTGGCGGAGGCGATCGGCAATGCCGTGCCGGAAACGCTGGTGGTGCCGAAATCGCCTCTGTCGGATGTCGCGCGCCTGATCGGCGGCGCGACGCTGGTTGTCGGCGCGGACACGGGTTTGACGCATCTTGCCGCAGCCTTTGGATTGCCGACGGTTGCCATCTTCCTGACCACGGAGCCGGGGCTGACCGGACCGCGTGGCCCCTTTGCCTCGACATTGATCGCAGGCGAAAACGGACGCGTCACGCCTCGGGCCGCTTTCGAGGAAGCGGCCAGGCTGCTGGCTTTGAAAGACGGGCGAGCCTGACCGTTCAGGCGCCCCGGCGAGCGGGATCGCTACACCGGGGGAAATCCGAAAAACTCAGACGAAACGGACCTCTACGATCTCGTAGCCGCGGGCGCCGCCTGGCGCGTTGACCTCGATGGCATCGCCAACGGCCTTGCCGATCAGCGCGCGGGCAATCGGTGAGGAGATCGAAATGCGGCCCGACTTCACGTCGGCTTCCTGGTCGCCGACAATCTGGTAGGTCTTCTCTTCCTCGGTATCCTCGTCGACAAGCACGACGGTGGCGCCGAATTTGACCTTGTCGCCGGTCAGCTTGGAAACGTCGATGATTTCGGCGCGGGCAACCAGATCCTCGAGTTCGCTGACGCGACCCTCATTGAGGCTCTGCTGCTCTTTTGCGGCGTGGTATTCGGCGTTTTCCGAAAGATCGCCATGCGAGCGCGCCTCTGAAATCGCCTCGATGATGCGCGGCCGCTCTTCTTGTTGGCGCCAGCGCAACTCTTCCCTGAGCGTCGCAAAACCTCCGCCTGTCATCGGCACTTTGTTCATCGTTTCACCTTTCATGCCGCCAGCCCCTCAACGGGGCAGACCGTGTCGCTGGGTGCAAAAAGAAAACGGTCCGGCAGCCTCGGACTGACGGAACCGTGTCACCTCAGATTCCCGGAATATAGCAAGCTTGCGGCGATTTTCACGTCAAAAAAACAACGCCGACGATTTGGGGATACCGCGGCGCCCATGGCACCGCAGCCAAGAACTCGCCTGTTTCAGAGATAGGTAAATGCCGGCCGCTCGCTGACAGCCGGCATTCAAAACCGGTGGGCTTCAGCTGCGTTCGTAGTGCTCGATCTGCTCCGAAAGCATGCCGTATTCGCGAGACGTCTTGCCTGTGCGCTTTTCGATCTCGCCAAGCTGCGCGCGCGCTCCGATGATATCGCCCATCTGCAGCCGTGCCTCGCCGAGATATTCGCGCACCAGCGTGTAGTCGGGGTTCTGGCGCAATGCTTCCTCGTAATAACCGAGGCCGACAACGACGCGGCCGGACTTGCGGTGCGAATAGCCGAGATAATTGAGGATGCGCGGGTCTTTCTTGTTCTCGGCGAGCGTCAGCACGGCGATCGCCTCGTCATAGCGACCTGCCATGGCGAGATCGTGCCCCGCCTGGTAGATGTTATTGTCATCCAGCATGCCCTGCTTGGGCAGCACGCATTTCTTGGACTTGGTGTCGTAGACCTCGCCCTTCTTCTTGCATTTGGCGGTTGTCTCGGCGCTACCGCCTCCGCCGCTGCTCGCGCCACCGCTGGTGCCGCCTCCGCTCCCGCCACTCTCGCCAGCGGCGTAGACTTGGGCGACAAGGAACGGCAGCGAGACCAGTGCAGCCGCCGCATGGATCAGAAGTCGCTTTTGCATGGGAATTCCTCCTGGCGTTTCGATCAGAACGATAACGCCGGGGCAGCTCGAATTCATCCCATCCGTTCGTTGGGCATCCAGATTGTCATCCCTTGAAGATGAAGGCGGCACCGCCGGCGATCAGCGCAAAGCCGATCGCATGGTTCCAGGTCAGCGATTCCTTCAGATAAAACACCGAGAACACCGCGAAGACCGTAAGCGTGACGACCTCCTGTATCGTCTTCAGTTCAGCCGCTGAATAGATCTGGCTGCCGATGCGGTTGGCCGGCACCGCAAACCAATATTCGAAGAAGGCGATCATCCAACTCGCGATCACCGCGATCCAGATCGGCGAGGTCTTGAACTTGAGATGGCCGTACCAGGCGAAGGTCATGAAGACGTTCGAGGCGACAAGCATCAGGATCGGCAGGAAGCGAGGCGACAGAATCTGGGACATTTTGGGAAAACCGGCAAAAAGGAGGGAACCGCATTTCAAGCTGTTGGCGTTGGCAGTCAACATCTCTCGAAGACACTGACGGCCAATCTTCCGCGACAGAGCGGTAACCCATTGTGATCGCCAACTTCCCTTCGCTCCGCAACCGATGCGGATGGCATTCGTTTGCAACCGGCCATGCTGTCGAAACGGACATTGTCGCCAATCGCAATAGCGTTGCTTGCCGCAGCTGCGGCATCGCAAGGCGATCTGCTTTGGGCCAAGCCCACACAGCTGCCGTCCCGGGCTCCGGTGCCGGAGATCAATCGCGACGCCTCGGAACCAACACCTCCCGCGGCGCCCGACATACCGCTGCCGCAGCCCAAGCCGAGGGAAGCCGACACATCGCCCACCCTGCCCCCAAAACCGTTCCAGGGCCCAAGCCCGCCGCCGGGATGGACGAAACAGCCCAATCCTCCGGCCACCCCGGACCCGCGTTCCGCGAACATAGCCGAGGACAAGATGCCCGCGGACGAATTGGCCTGCCGCGAGCGGTTGAAGGCGCTGGGCGCCGAATTCTCAGACCGGCCGCCGGAGCGCGACACCGCGCTAGGCTGCTCGGTGCCCTACCCGCTCACCCTTCGCAAGGCAGGAGGGTCGATCGAAATCACACCGGCGGCCGAACTCAATTGCGCGATGGCGGAAACGCTGTCCCGCTTCCTCATCGATGTCGTCTCGCCGGCAGCGCAGGCCGAACTCGGCGCGGCGCCGATATCGGTCGCACAGGCTTCCGGCTATGTCTGCCGGCCACGCAACGGCAGCACGAAACTCTCCGAACACGGCTTCGGCAACGCCCTGGACATCGCCAGCCTCACACTTGCCGACAACACGGTGGTTGAAGTCGACGGCGCACGACCCGAAAAGCAGGCAAGATTGCTTGATCGCGTGCGCCAGGCGGCCTGCGGGCCTTTCAAGACCGTGCTCGGCCCCGGCAGCGATGCCGACCACGCCAAACACCTGCATCTGGACCTGGCGCCTCGCCGCAACGGCGGCACTTTCTGCCAATGAGCGCAGGCCGCGACGGAGCCGCCGCCGCATTTCCACCACAGCCGTAAACCGCGCCGCTGAGCTTTCCTTTACCCTTGCAGCGTAAAACACGCTGGCTGGGAGGGGATTGCCCAACGGACGGGAACGACGATGGCTGGAAAACTGCATGCCATGCGGAGCGCCGCGCGGCCGAAGCGCGCCCCGTGGACGACACCCGGCCGCCTTGTGGCATTGTGCGTCGTGGCTGTGGCTTCAGCCTGCACCACCGGCGACGTCTTCGAATTGAAGCCTGCCGTGGATGTCGGCTCCACGACCGCCGCCCTGCCGAAAACGTCCGGCCTGCAAAGCCTCGTCCCTTCCAACCCCTACATGACCGCTGCCTATCCGCGCATGGATGAGCCGATGTCGCCGGTCGAGCAGTTGTCGGCGGAAGAGGTCGATTGCCGACAGGAATTGAAGCGGCTTGACGTGGCCTATACCGACCTCGCACCGATCCGCGAAGGGCAATGCGGCATCGAGCATCCGGTGAAAGTGACTGCGATCGGCAGCGTGCAGATGAAGCCGGCAGCGACATTGAGCTGCAACATGGCGGCCACCTTCGCTGCCTGGACAGAGAAGGAGCTCGTTCCGACTGCACGCTGGCGCTACTTCTCCGGCGTCAAGACCATCCATCAGGGATCGAGCTATTCCTGCCGCAGGATCGCCGGTGAAGGCGTTCTTTCCGAGCACGGCAAGGGCAACGCGCTCGATGTGATGAGCATCGAATTGAACAATGGTGAGGATATCGACGTGCGCAAGCCCGGCTGGTTCGCCTTCCGCACCAGCGGCTTCCTTGATTCCGTGCGCTCCGACGGCTGCGACTACTTCACCACGGTGCTCGGCCCCGGCTACAATTACGACCACCGCAACCATTTCCATTTCGACGTCAAGAACCGCAAGAACGGCTATCGCGCCTGCCGCTGAGGCGGCGCGTCCGATCAAGTTCAACATACATTGGACAAAACAGAGCTCGCCGCTTTTCGAAGCCCCCTTCGAAATGCTATGAGCGCGCATGCTTTATGCTGAAATCGGTATCGTGGTCGCTCTCATCTGTGTGAACGGCCTTTTGGCAATGTCCGAGCTCGCGATCGTCTCGGCCCGCCCCGCAAGGCTGAAGGCGATGATCGACCGCGATGTCCATGGCGCGGCGCGCGCGCTGGAACTGGGCGCCAACCCCGGCAAATTCCTGTCTTCGGTCCAGATCGGCATTACGCTGGTCGGCATCTTGTCGGGCGCGTTTTCGGGCGCCACGCTGGGCGAACGACTTGCCGACTTCCTGGCCGCTTCCGGCGTTGGTCCGCGATTTGCCAACCCCGTCGGCGTGGGCATCGTTGTCGCCATCATTACCTATGCGTCGCTCATCATCGGCGAACTGGTGCCCAAGCAGATCGCGCTGCGCGATCCCGAGCGCGTGGCGGCCCGCGCGGCGCCTTTCATGGCGGTGCTCGCCAAGATCGCCGCACCCGTGGTGTTCGTCCTAGACATTTCCGGCCGCGCCGTATTGTGGCTGCTCGGCCAGCGCGGCGAAAGCGAAGAGAAGGTCACCGACGAAGAGATCAAGATGCTGGTTGCCGAGGCCGAACATCACGGCACCATCGAATCCGACGAACGCCGCATGATTGCCGGCGTCATGCGGCTGGGCGACCGCGCCGTCCGCGCCGTGATGACACCGCGCACCGACATCGACTGGATCAACCTGCAGGCCGACGACGCCACCACGCGCAAGCTCTTGATGGAAACGCAGCACTCGCGTCTCCCCGCCGGCGAGAGCGTGGATGCCATGTTGGGTGTGGTGCAGACACGCGACGTGCTGGCTGCAATGCTTGGCGGCCGCGCGCTCGACCCGCGAAAGCATGTGAAGGCGGCCCCGATCGTCCACGACCAGGCCGATGCGCTGGACGTGTTGGCCAAGCTGCGCGAATCCGACGTGCCGATGGCGCTGGTCCATGACGAATACGGCCACTTCGAAGGCGTCGTCACGCCCGCCGACATCCTCGAGGCGATCACCGGCGTGTTCCGTTCCGACCTGGACGCCGGCGACGAGGAAGAAAGTGCCGTCCAGCGCGAGGATGGCTCGTGGTTGCTGGCCGGCTACATGCCCGCCGACGAAATGGCCGATCTGCTCGGCTTCGACCTGCCGGAAGATCGCGACTACGAAACCGTCGCCGGCTATCTCCTGTCCCACTTCGCGCATCTGCCGACGACCGGGGAAACAGTGGACGCGCAAGGCTGGCGCTTCGAGGTAGTCGATCTCGACGGTCGCCGTATCGACAAGGTCATCGCCTCGCGTCTGGCAGCGGCGCATCGTGGCGTGGTGCGCTAAGCTCCGGGCCTGAGGGCGCGGCAAGGGCAGCCTGTCGGCTGCCTTTTGCGCGTTCAGATCAACATCCAGGCGACTTCAAGCTGCTGCCACATCCGCCGTCTCGGCATCCGCGTCGCGCGCGGCCTTCAAGGCATGTGCAAACCAGGACAACTGGTTCAGCATGTCGTGCGCGGCCTGGTTGAGGTGCTCGAACTCCACGATCTTCCTGCCGGCTTTGATGGCGAGGTAGTCGGCAAGAACGATGTGCACGGCCGTACGCACCGGCGCCATCTGCAATTCGACGGCATTGAGACGCAGCTGTTCGATCGCGCGGGCACCGCCGACACCGCCATACCCCACGAAAGCCGCAGGTTTCCTGTTCCACTCGGTGTAGGCATAGTCGAGCGCGTTCTTCAGGACCGCGCTGGGCCCGCGATTGTATTCGCCGGTGACGAAGATGTAGCCGTCATATTCCTCGACCTTCTTCTGCCACTTCTGCGCAATCTCGTTGCTGGAGGGCACCCACAGCGACGACGCCACCTCATCGAAGAACGGCATCGGAAAATCACGAAGGTCCACCACCTCGACGGTTAAGTCGCCGCGTTCCCGGGCCAGTTTTGCAATCCATTCGGTCGGCGCGTCGGCGAAGCGGGCGGCACGCGTCGAGCCGATAACGACGGCGATCTTGGGCTTTGACATCTACAAGCTCCTCATCAAATACAGTATCATTTGGATACCGAGACTATATCTGATACTGTCAACTCGGTTGGCAAGGAGGCACTTTTTTGAAACCGAGGCACCCCCACATCACCAAGGATTGCCAGGCGGTGAGCGATATCCTGCAACGCATCGGCGACAAATGGTCTTTGCTCGTGGTGCAGAATCTCGGAGAGGGCCCGCAGCGCTTCAACGAGATCAAGCACGGCATCGGCAACATCTCGCAAAAGATGCTGACGACGACGCTGCGCAGCCTGGAACGCGACGGGTTTGTCACGCGCACGGTCTTTCCGACCATTCCGCCAAGGGTGGATTACGAATTGACCGATCTTGGCCGAGAGCTGTCGATCCCGGTCAAGGGATTGGCTGAATGGGCCATCGCCAATACAGGCCGCATCAACGAAGCGCGTGCCCGTTTTGACGGCATCAAGGCTGTGGCCTGACGGCCATCAGCGTCATTCGGCCGGCACGACTTTCGGCCTGCCTTCGCCATCGAGCGCCACCATGACGAAATCGGCGTGGGTTACCATTTCCATCAGGTCGGAAAGGTATCGTTGCGCCCAGGCCTCGACCTTCAGTGTCATCGAGGTCCGGCCGACACGCTCGACATGCGTGTAGATGCACAGCGTATCGCCGATTTTCATCGGCTTTGCGAAGGACATTTCCTTCACCGCCGCCGTCACCACCCTTCCCTTGGCGCGCTCCGCCGCGCGGATGCCGCAGGCAAGGTCCATCTGCGCCATCACCCAGCCGCCGAAAATGTCGCCCGCGGCATTGGCGTCCGAAGGCATGGCCAGCGTCCGCAGCGTCAGATCGCCGAGCGGTTTTCCATCCGCGTAATGCACCATGCGAAAGTCCCTCATGCCAAAGCGTCGTCATGATGGCGTAGCGACGTGACGCCAAGGCGTCAACGCCGCCACCACGCGAGACAGTGTTGCGCGAATGAAGAAACCACGTGGTCGCATTTCTCACACAGCATGCCGGAAGTGCCGGTGATTGCAGGGAATGCGACAGCTAGTCTGATGCCGACAAGCATTCCGGACATCACACCCCAACATGCAGACTTATGATTTCATCGTCGTTGGATCGGGCTCGGCAGGCTCGGTCGTGGCAGAACGCCTCTCGGCCTCCGGTCGCTTCTCGGTCCTGGTGCTGGAGGCAGGCGGCACCGACCGTCGCTTCTTCGTGCAGATGCCCCTGGGCTACGGCAAGACCTTTTTTGACCCTGTGGTGAACTGGAACTACAAGGCGGAACCGGACCCGGGGCTTGCCAACAGCGCCGATCATTGGCCGCGCGGCAAGATCCTGGGTGGATCGAGTTCCATCAACGCGATGGTATGGATCCGTGGTGCGCGGGAGGATTTCGACGCCTGGGCCGAAGCCGGCAACCCCGGCTGGAGCTATGACGACGTCCTGCCGATCTTCAAGGCGCTCGAGGACAACGAGGCTGGTGCCAACCAGTGGCGCGGGCGCGGCGGGCCAGTCCACATCACCGACAATCGCGCGCGCGTGCATCCACTGACGGTCCGCTATCTCAAAGCAGCCGAGCAGGCTGGCCTGCCGCCGAACAGCGACTTCAACGGTGCCGCGCAGGAGGGCGCCGGCGTCTACCAGATCACCACCAGGAACGGCCGTCGTGTCTCGGCGGCGCGTGCCTTCCTGCGCCCCGCCATGAAGCGCGCCAATGTCCGCGTCGAAATGCATGCGCTGGCAACAAAAATCCTGTTCGAGGGCAAACGCGCCGTCGGCGTCGAATATGTCCAGAATGGCGAAACCAGGACCGCGCGTGCCGGCAGGGAAGTCATCCTGTCGGGCGGCTCCATCAATTCGCCGCAGCTTTTGCAATTGTCGGGCGTTGGACCCGGCCCCCTGCTCACCGACCTCGACATCCCGGTCGTCCACGCGGCGGACAATGTCGGCCGCAACCTCCAGGACCACCAGGGCGTCAACTACACCTGGAAGGCTACGCAGCCGACGCTTAACCAGATCCTGCGACCGTGGTGGGGCAAGCTGCTGGTCGGCCTGCACTATCTGGTGCTGCGCTCCGGACCGCTGTCGATGTCGATGAACCAGGGTGGCGGCTTCTTCCGCACGGATGCCGACCAGCCGCGCCCGAACATGCAGCTCTATTTCCAGGTGTTCTCGACCGTGCTGCCTCGAGCCGGAGAGCGCCCTATCCTGACACCGGACCCCTGGCCGGGCTTCTCCATCGGCCTTTCCAACTGCAGACCGTCGAGCCGTGGCGAAATCATGATCCGCTCGGCGGACCCATTCGCCTACCCGAAGATCACGCCCAATGCCTTTTCGACCAATGAAGACGTGTCGGAAATGCTCGACGCGGTGAAATTCCTGCGCCGCATCGCAGCCATGCCGGCGATGGCCGAGGTCATCGCGGAAGAGGTTTTGCCAGGCCCGTCAATCACTTCCGATGCGGACCTGATTCAGGATTTCAGGAAGCGCTCGGGCACCGTTTATCATCCCGTCTCGACCTGCCGCATGGGGCCGGACCCATCGCGCGCCGTGGTCGATCCGCGCCTCAAGGTCCATGGCCTTGCGGGCCTGCGCGTCATCGACGCTTCGATTTTCCCTGACAATATCGCCGGCAACACCAATGCCGCCTCGATCATGACGGGTTGGAAAGGCGCCGAAATGGTTTTGGAGGACCACCGATGAAAATCACCGACGTCAAGACCTGGGTTGTCGGCAACCCTCCGCCGGGCATCGGCGGCAAGTATTTCATCTTCGTGAAGCTGACGACCGATTCCAACGTCGTCGGCTATGGCGAGGCTTACAACGCCACTTTCTCTGCGCATGTCACCGCGCGCATGATCGAGGATATGGCGGAACGCTATCTGGTCGGTCGCGACCCGCATGATGTCGAGAACTTCTTCCGCCGCTGCTATTCGTCCGGCTTCACCCAGCGTCCGGACGTGTCCGGCATGGGCTGTTTCTCGGCGCTCGAAATGGCTTGCTGGGACATCATCGGCAAGGAGGCCGGCAAACCGGTATACAAGCTGCTGGGCGGCCAGGTGCACGAGAAGCTGCGTTCCTACACCTATCTCTATCCGCATTCCGGCAGCGTCCATTCGGAGGACGCGAGCGGCAAGAACGTCTACAACGACCCCGACCTTGCCGCAGAATGCGCCGCACTCTACGTCGGCCAGGGCTTCAACGCGGTGAAGCTCGATCCGGCCGGTCCCTATACGGCCTTTGACGGCCATCAGCCCCGCCTGATCGACATCGACCTGTCCGCCCGGATGATCAAGGCGATCCGCGAGGCGGTCGGCACCCGCGCCGACATCCTGTTCGGCACGCACGGCCAGTTCACCGCGTCCGGCGCCTTGCGCATGGCTCGCGCCATCGAGCCCTACGATCCGCTCTGGTTCGAGGAGCCGGTGCCGCCGGACATGCCCGAGGTGATGGCGCAGGTCGCTCGTGGCACGTCGATCCCGATCGCCACCGGCGAGCGGCTGACGACGAAATTCGAGTTCGCACGTGTCATCGAAAATCGTGCCGCCACCATCCTGCAGCCGGATCTCGGCCGCTCGGGCGGCATTCTGGAAACCAAGAAGATCGCGGCGATGGCTGAGGCCTATCACATCCAGATCGCTCCGCATTGCTATTGCGGACCGATCGTCGGCGCCGCCAACATCCAGCTCGCCGCGACTCTGCCGAACTTCCTGATCCTGGAATCGCTCAAGCAATGGGATGGCTTCCACGCCACCCTGCTGAAGAAAAAAATCGAATGGCAGGACGGCTGGGTCATCCCATCGAAGGAGCCGGGCCTCGGCGTCGAGCTGAACGAGGCGGTGTGCGAAGCGCATCCCTACAGCGGCAAGGAACTTCACCTGCAGATGATGCAGACGCCGTTGATGCCGTGAGCGAGGCATACGCCTTCATCGGCCTCGGCCATCTCGGGGGTCATCTCGCCGCCTCGCTCGTCCGCAACGGCTTCGACGTCACCGTCCACGACCATGATCCGGCGGC
Source organism: Mesorhizobium sp. 2RAF21 (assembly GCF_052115345.1). Lineage (NCBI taxonomy): Bacteria > Pseudomonadati > Pseudomonadota > Alphaproteobacteria > Hyphomicrobiales > Phyllobacteriaceae > Mesorhizobium > Mesorhizobium sp. 2RAF21. The sequence goes on from NZ_JBFRGM010000028.1 coordinate 31,381, forward strand.
GGTCGCGCGCCTCGTAGCGCTCGGCGCCACCGCCGCCGCCTCTCCAGCGGACGCGGCGGCCCGCGCAAAAAACGCCATCACCTGCCTGCCCTCGCCCAAGATCAGCGAGGCCGTACTCGCCGGCCCGGCTGGGCTGCTGGAAGGCCTGACGAGGGGCGGAACCTGGATCGAGATGTCGACCAACGGCCGCGACGAAATTATCCGTCTCGCGGCGCTTGCCGCCGCGAGGGGCGTCGAGACGCTGGAGTGCCCCGTCACCGGTGGCGTCCACCTCGCGGCCACGGGAAAAATCACGGCACTGGTCGGCGGCGACCCCGCCCTCTACGAGCGCCACCGCGAAGCAATCGAAGCGATGTGTTCGCGCTCGTTCCTGATGGGCCCGGTCGGCTCGGCGGCGGTGATCAAGGTCATCACCAACATGCTGGCCTTCATCCACCTCGTCGCCGCCGGCGAGGCGCTGATGCTGGCGAAGCAGGGCGGGCTCGATCTCGCCCAGGCGTTTCACGCCATCGCCGCCTCGTCGGGCACCAGCTTTGTCCACGAGACCGAGAGCCAGTTAGTGCTCAGCGGCTCCTACGACATCGGCTTCACCATGGATCTCGCGCTGAAGGATCTCGGCTTTGCCGCGCGCATGGGCGAGGAGTTCGGCGTGCCGCTCGACCTCGCATCGCGGGTCAATGCCATCTTCGAGTTGGGCAAACAAAAATACGGCGGCGACGCCTGGTCGACGATGATCGTCAAACTCCTGGAAGACGCAGTCGGCACTGACCTTCGAGCTCCAGGCTTTCCGGCCAAGCTTGAGGCCTGAGGAAAACGATTCAAGATCAACGGCTTGCCGCCCATAGCGGAATCGGATCGGCAGGTGGTTGAATCAACACCTGAGGACATTCGGCGTATGTCGCTGGAACCAGGCCTGCTTACCACCTGACCGACAGGGCCCGCGGCAGGATCTCGAACTGCGCCGGAATCTGGCCCGGCGACTCTCCGTCAATGTCGACGAGCGCGCTGTTGCCGTTCGCATCGCCGACCGGCTCCACCAGTAGCCTTTTGCCCCGTACGATGGTGATGGCCGGATGATTGCGATGCCGGCCGCCATAGAGCAGCCGGATATCCCAGATCAGCCGGAGCTTGCTCGCCGCCCGCAGGATGACGAAGTCGAACTGCCCATCGTCGAGCACGGCATCGGGCGCGATCATCATGCCACCGCCGAAGAAACGGCCATTGGCGGCGGCGACCAGCGCGACGCGCGCTTCGAACGGCTCGCCGTCGTCGACGGTGATCGACACCGTCTGAAAGCGGTAGCGCAGGAACTCCGTCGCCGTGCGCCATAGGAAGAGCAGTTTCGCCGACACCCTTCCCTTGCGCTTGTCGGCATTCACCGCCCGGTCCGCCGCCCCGGAAAGGCCGGCGCTGGCGATGTTGATGAAATGCCGGCTGGCGAGCGCTCCGTGGTCGTCGACATAACAGATGCGGCCGACATCGATCATGCGGGCTTCGCTGGCGGCGATCCGCGCGAGCAGCGCATCGATGTCGCGCGGAAGATCGAGCCCGCGCGCGAAATCGCTTCCGGTGCCGCAAGGCAGCAAGGCGAGCGCCGTGCCGGCATGGCCTTCGCCCACGGCCTGCAGCAGGCCGTCGGCCACTTCGCTGGCCGTACCGTCGCCGCCGGCGGCCAGCACCAGCTCGTAACCTTCGACGGCGAATTCCAGCGCCAGCCGCTCGGCATCACGCTCGGCCTGCGTCTCCCGCATGTCGAAGGCACCGAGATGCCGTTCGATCGCCGCGGCGACCATGGTCCAGTCCTGCTTCAATCGCCCGCCGCCGGCGACCGGATTGAGGATGACACCGACTTTCAACCGCGCCTCCCCCGATCGTGGCGGTTCTTTGCCGGCATTGAAGCGCGCAGGGGAATGGAGAGCAAGCGCCTGACCGAATTCGCCTGTTCAGGCCGCTCGCGGCAAACCGGCCTGTTTACCCGAAAAAACTGCGACCGCCAGCCGATATACCCGATAATCCCGGTATCCACAGGCCGTCAGCGGTTCCGGGCGCCGTCAAACGGGCGTATGGTTAGATTATCTCAGGCGGCCACGGATTGAACGGTCGAAAGACAACGGCAACCACGCGGAAACTCCTGAGGCCCGTACGGCGCCGACCGGCGCAGGTTTCGGCCTGATGCTGGAGCGGGAGCCACGAAGTACGGGGCCGCGGAAAGCGTGCGAACGCCAACGGCGGACCGATGCAAGCCATGAAGGCCGGGAAAGACCTTCGATGGCACGTCGACCGGAGTTCGAAAGGACCGAGAACGGCGTGATCCGGAAAGGGCGCTGCCTTTCGGGGTGCGCGACCTGAAGGGTCGTCAAAATCAAGGCTGGCACGCTGCAACAACCTTTGGATGTTGCGACCGCTGACTGGTCCTGGTCTGACAGGGAGGCGCTGGGAGAGATCCCGGCGCCAACTGTCTTTTGGAACCTGCCGGGCCGAACACGGCCACGGCTGCTGATCTTGTCGCGGCCGGCAGCGCTGCGCAAAACGCCACGCTCATTTCACAATCACAGCGAAATCCCGCCTTGTTCGAAGGTCATCGTCGTCGCGACTTCCGAAGGGACCGAACACGTGATCAAGACCGCCCTCGTCGCCATGACCATCGTCGGCTGCGACTGTGACGCCAAGCTTTGCGAATATATCGGCGAGACGCCGGCCAAATGGTCGAACCTTGCCGACTGCGAGGCAGCCATGAAAAGCCAAGTGCTGCGCCACAAGAGTTTCGACTATCCGTTGGTGTCCGGCGTTTGCCGCACCGTGCAGAAGCCGGCCAGCAAGCTCGCCGCGGCGCCTGCCACGCCCGATAACGGCCCGCCGCCTGTCATCACCGACGAAATCGCGGCGCTCGGGCTGCGCCGGCCCGAAATGCCAATCGGTCCGAGTGCGACGGCGGTCGCCAATCCCGATTTCAAGCCGACTTTCTACGATACGATGGTCGACGGAGGCCGCGCCGTCCTCTACCGCACCGAAAATGGCTACGCCCTGGTCAAGACCGGCCTCAGCCAGACTGTGTCCAGCACGGCTTCGGCAATGGGGCGTTCGGCCGGCTGGCTCTCGGCACAGTTGCCCTCGCCGTAACAAACGGCGTTGCGTCCGCGTTTGCCTGCACATAGCGGCCGGCCCGTCGGGGCCGGCCATCCATGGAAGGTTGTCGCCCGAAACGCGCGGCTACGATCCCTTGGCGATCGACGTCACGGTGCCCGTCTTGTCGTCGACGGTGACGTTCACTTTGGCGCCGACCTTGAGATGCGTCAGCGAGGCTTCCGGGGGCAGCTGATAGATTTTGCCGTCGTCAAGCGTGATCGACTTGGTGGCAGGGTCGATTGCCTCGATCTTGCCGGCCACCGTCGCGGCATAGGCTGAGCCGACGAGGGCAAGGAGAGCGGCTGCGGTCGCGAGGGTCTTCTTCATGGCTTGATGCTCCGTTTTCGGAAATCGAAAGTGCCCTTCAGCCTCTCCGCCAAAACAGGATCGAACGCGGCAGGAGCGGCAGGACAGTCAAAAGCTAACCGTTGACGGCCAGCGCAAACAAATCACGAAGGGTGACTTTGTTAAATGAAATCATGGGCTTATTTCAGACACATTTGCGCATAGCCACTGCTTCGGACCGTCTCGTGCCATTCGCTGCAGCGGTTTTGCGCAACAAAAGGAACTCGCTCGCCACCGAGCCCCGATGCCACCCGAACGCCGCATTTCGCGATCCCGCCATTCACGAAACGGCGCCGAAAAAATCCTGCCAGACACGTTTTATGACATCGCTTAGAGGCTTGTGACGCCCGGTTCGCGCCTCACGGATCGCTCGCATGGAGGGTTCCACGGGCCTGACATCTTCTTTTTTGGTCCAGCCCATGTCCGTCTTCCCAGGAATCACGCTTTCTGCCATTATTGAACCGGTTCAATCGGCCTCCCACCGATATTTGCGAAAGAAACTGTCTTGCTCCCGTCAATCGAACTCATCGGCGCGGTCGCCGCTTTCATTACGACCGTCGGCTGGATTCCGCAGGTCGCCAAGATCGCGCGCGAGCGCCGGGCTGGCGACATCTCGCTGGCCACCACCGGCTTCCTGGCCTTTGGCATCCTGCTGTGGGCACTCTACGGGGTGCTGATCGGCTCCTGGCCGGTCATCTTGGCCAACGGCTTCACCTTCGTGCTGGTCGCGGCTATCGTCGCCATGAAGCTGCGTTACGGCTGAAAGATTAAAGCCAAACTCGGATTGACCGGCAACAGCAGGAGCTGCCCGTGAACCGCTTGCCTCGACTGTTGCTGCTCATAGCCCTGTTCCTGGTCCCGCTTACCGCCGGCGCGCAAAGCGATGACAAGGTCGTCGACATCGCTCGGGACGACCCCGACATGAACGCCGCGATCAAACACGCCCGGGCGACGCTGGACGATTTCCTGAAACTGGCCGAAGCGCCACCGAACGACACCCAAGGCTACAAGCTGAAGGTGATGGTCCGCGACGGCGACGCCACGGAACATTTCTGGGTCATCCCGTTCAGCCGTACCAAGGAGGGTTTTGAGGGCACCCTTGCAAACGAGCCGCAAGCGGTCCGCAACGTGGTTGCCGGCCAGACCATCCAGTTCACCCGCGACGACATCTCCGACTGGGGCTACGCCAAGAACGGCCGCCAGATCGGCAGCTTCACGGTTTGCGCCATGTTCAAGCAGATGCCGAAGGAAGACGTCGAATTTTACCGCACCAATTACGGTTTCGATTGCTGACCAATCAGGCCTCGGCTGCCCCCAGCACACGCGCCAACCGCGCCTCGACCCGCGCGCGCAGCCGTCCGGGCAACGCATCCACAGGCATCAGCCGCTCGCGTCCGCCATCGCGCAACCGCATGAAGGGATGCATCCGGTAGCTGGCGACCTGCCCCCGGCTGCCCTCTTCCGCGCTGACATCGACGGTAAAGATCGCACCGATGCGGCCCGGCCATGGCTGGCGGGCCAACGCGGTGCCGAGGAAATCGCCGAGCCCATAGGCGACAGGTACCATGCCAACCTGCCCGACCGGCTGCACGACATGAGCGTGGTGCCCGGCAATCAGCCCGAAACCGTGCTCCACCAGGCGCCCGGCCAGCTCCATCGTTTCGCGTTGCGGAAAATGCCTGAACTCCCAGCCCCAATGCGGCACCGCGCACATGAGGTCGGCGTCTGCCAGACTACCATCCAGCCAACGTGCCGGATCGCCTTCCGTTGAGACACGGCCGGCAAACAGCGCCTCGTCGGCGTTGCGCCACAGCGTGAAGGCGGCGAAGCCGACCGACAGGTCCTGGACTTTGATACGCTTTACCGGACCGTCGGCAGCCGCGCCGATCACACCGATGCCGAGGCGCCGCAAGGCCGCCAGCGTCTCGTCGAACCCGTCAGGGCCCTGGTCCAGCATGTGGTTGTTGGCCACCGACAGCACCAGGCGTTGGGGCACGATACCGACGGCCGCGATTGCCTCCGACAGGAAGGTCTCGTTCATCGCATGATGCGTACCGATCCATGTGCCGAAACGGGCGCGCGCACGTCCCACCACCGGGCTCTCGCAATTGCCGATGACGAGATCGGCCGAACCGAGCAGTTCCTTCAAAGCTGGATCGCACACCGGCGCCTGTCGCGACGCAACCGCCGAAATGTCGCCGATGAACGCCAGCCGCACCGTTCTTGCCGGCCTGGGCGCGATCAGCGCGGCGGCGGGCGGCGCGAAATCCCGGGCATCGCCGTCGAGCGACGGACTCAGGAAGCGCGGCAGCCAGGAGAGCTTGTAGGAGAGCGGATAGTTCGACACGCGCGGCCCGGTTCGTTTGCTCCCGTTTACACATTCGAGCCGAACGGGTGAAGCAGCGTCAGGTCGAGTTCGTACCGACAAGGGTGCGAAACGACAAAGCCGTATTCAAAAGCGCGAACCTTCACGCGCTGATCGATGGCCGCCTGTCCTTCCAGGGCATAGCCTGTTCGAGCTGGGTCGAGACGGCCAGCACGGCGGCCTCGTCGCCATAGCGCCCGACGAGCTGAACCCCGATCGGAATGTCCTCGCAAGACCAGCCGAGCGGCAATGAGATCGCCGGCAAACCCGAGAGGTTGAACGGAAACGCGAAACCGGCATCCGCCCATTTCGCATTGTAGCGGTCGAGATCGGTCTCAGACATGTCGTAATAGCCCATCGGGCGCGGCAATTGCGTCAGCGTCGGTGTGACGAAGATGTCATAGGGGGAAAGATCGGTCGCGATGGCGCGGCTGAGCAGGCGCAGCTTATGAACGTCTTGCGCATGCTTGATGCCGCTGATCGAACGGCCGCGCTCGATCACCGCCCAGGTGATCGGCTCGACATCGTCCCGCGTCACCGGACGCCCGACGACAGCGGCCAGTTCCTCGAACATCGCCGCCACCTCCACAGGCCCCATATGGGTATAGGTGTTCCAGGCGTCGTTGCCGTCGAGCGCCATATTGTGCTCCTCGACATCGTGTCCGAGCCCCTCAAGGGTCTTGGCAGTCGCCAGCACCGCCGACTTCACTTCGGGGTCGACCGGCGTGCCGTTGGTGGACGTGACGGTGTAGCCGATGCGCAGCCGCTTCGGCGCGCGTCGCGACAATTCCAGCCAGCTTTCGGCTGGCCGTGGCGGCACGTAGGTATCGCCAGGCAGCGCACCGGCGACCGCGTCGAGATAGGCAGCGGTGTCGCGCACCGTGCGTGAATGGCACAGGAAATAGGCGCCGCCGTACCAGAAGTCGCCGTCGGGTGCGAGCGTGACGCGGCCACGCGAGGGTTTCAGCCCGACGATGCCGCAACAGGAGGCCGGGATGCGGATGGAGCCGGCCCCGTCGCTCGCCTCGCTGATCTGCACCATGCGCGAGGCCACTGCCGCCGCGGTGCCGCCGCTCGAACCGCCAGCGGTGATGCCTTCCTTCCAGGGGTTGATGGTAGCGCCATGCAGTTTGGGCTCGGTCGAGATCGACCAGCCATTCTCCGGTGCGTTCGACTTGCCGACCAGAACCAGGCCCGCCGCCTTAGCACGGCGCACCCCTTCGGAATCGTCGCTGGCCACGATATGCTTCAGATAGGCCGACGAATTGGTGCGCGGCGCGCCCTTCCACGAACTGCCAAGTTCCTTGGCCAGGAACGGAACGCCCGCGAACGGCGCCTTGCGGTCAACCCTGGCCGCCGTTTCCCGCCCCATGTCATAGAGACGGTGAATGACCGCATTGAGCCTGGGATTGAGGCGCTCGATCATCGCGATGGCGGTCTCGACCACTTCCAGCGGCGAAACCTCGCCCCGCTGCACCAGCCCAGCCAGACCCAGCGCGTCGGATTCGATGTAGACGGCCTGCAAACTCGTCATGATGACTCCTCCTCGCCAAAGACGGTGGCCCGGTCCCTCATCCGTCCCTGATACCAATGAAGATAGGCGCGTAGCGTCTGCCAAATAGAGCAGATAAGACAACTGTGCCGGGCCAGTTGCTGCATGGATAGCGTCCGCGAAACCGAAGCCCGGCTGGGCTATCTGGATATTGCGGTCAAAGTATCCGCGCTTCCATCAGCAAACGATATCCGCACAACGCGAAATGTCTAAATGCGAGGTTCACTAAACTTAAACTTGTACCTCTCACAGGAGCAACCATAGGTCAGTTTCCCAAAAAAGATCGCCCGAGTAAAAAATACCGGGGGATCACATTTGGCGCATATAGTTCTAAAACATCCCAGCAGGCGGGATAGAGCACCAGATATTGGCGATAAATTCTTCTTTTCCAAAAAATATCTTAGACTGGTTCAGAGCGCTCTGGGCGATTGGGTTCTCTTGTATATGCCGAGGCGCTCCGGAATATCGGCTTCTGGAAACTACAATGCGATTGCCTTTGCGGAGAATATCGTCGAGGCCTCCGAGCGGAACGGACACTACGTCCTCTCGCTGTCCCGTCTCGAGACGCTCGATCCGCCGCTGGGGGCAATCAGTCCCTACGTGATATATGAGAAAGGCTTAGCCGAGCCAGGATGGAAGTCTCCTCCGCAACGGCAAGTCCGAAAACTTGGCGATCGGGAGTTCATCAATATCCTTCAGGATCACCTTCAGGGATCGGCATATCAAACTCACTTCAATGCATCGTCTAAAGAACAAGAAGAGCATTCGAGGAAAATCGATCTTATCGAAGAATTGATACGGCGAGATCGAGAGCGAATTCGACAAAACTTTCCTCACGAACCCGATGGAACCTGACTTTCTTCCAGTCTCCCTAACTATATCTACAGACAAGGCTGGTGACGCTGCGAAAGCGCGGGCTAATATGCAATCCTTCGAACCGAAGTCATGGAGGAGGACGATGATGTTTCGTAAATTGCTGACCGCCCTTGCCTTGCTTGGCGGGATCGCAACCGCCGCGCCGGCGCTGGCGGCCACGGCCCACACCACCGGCAACGTCAACGTGCGCTCCGGCCCGGGGGCGGGTTATGCCAAGCTCGGCACGCTGACGGCGGGCACTCGCGTGAACCTGCGTGGCTGCGAAGACAATTGGTGCAATGTGCGGGGCGCCGGCCTCCATGGCTGGGTCTCGGCCAACTATCTGACCAATTATGCCGGCCGCCCGCCTGCGGTGGTCATCGCACCGACGATCGTCGTGCGGCCGCCACATCGCCCGCCGCACTGGCAGCGGCCGCCCCATTGGCACAAGCCACCGCACCGTCCGGGCTGGAAACCGCGTCCGCCCAGGCCGCATCCCGGCGCTCATTGCAAGATCGCCCCCGGTTTCCCCTGCCCGCGCTGACCGGCTCCTGACAGCCTGATGTCAGCAGCGCCGTTGAGATCGAAGCCGAAGGGTCGCTCAAGACCTTTCGGCTCTTCCCATTTTGGCGGACTCCTCCCATATTCGACGCATGGCCAAATCCTCCGACAAGAAAACGTCCGCATCGGCGCCTGACGACCGTGCGCAGCCGCGCAAGCGCGGCAACGGGGTTACCGACTTCCTCGACGCATCCGAGCCGCTGCATCGCGGTGGCTTCAACGAAGCGCCGCAAGCAGAATTCGCCGGTGCGCCATTGAGCGGCTCGATCTCGGACTGGGCCGAACAGATTTCCAGGGAAGCGGAGAAGGCGACACCGAAGCCGAAAAAGGTTCCCGAAAAGAGCGCCGCACCGACGCGCACGGCACGTGGCACCTCCATGGGCGGCGCCGCCACGGCCAAGGAGCGCACAGCGGCCGGCCTCAACCCGGTCGCCGGCCTCGATATCTCGCTCGAAGATGCCGAAACGCTGTCCAATTCCGGCGTCACCGCCACCGTTGCCGCGCTGTCGGCGCTGATTGAAAGCGGCAACCCGCTGCACAAGAACGGCGTGCTGTGGACACCGCACCGCCCCGAACGCCCGGAGAAGTCGGAAGGCGGCATCGCCATCAAGATGGAAACGGAATTCAAGCCGTCCGGCGACCAGCCCACGGCGATCAAGGACCTTGTCGAAGGTGTCGCCAATGAGGACCGCACCCAGGTTCTGCTCGGCGTCACCGGCTCGGGCAAGACCTTCACCATGGCCAAGGTGATCGAAGAGACCCAGCGCCCCGCCCTGATCCTGGCGCCGAACAAGACGCTGGCAGCGCAGCTCTATGCCGAGTTCAAGAAGTTCTTCCCGGAGAACGCGGTCGAGTATTTCGTCTCCTACTACGACTACTACCAACCGGAAGCCTATGTGCCCCGGACGGACACCTATATCGAGAAGGAAAGCTCCATCAACGAGCAGATCGACCGCATGCGCCACTCGGCGACGCGCTCGCTGCTCGAACGCGACGACGTCATCATCGTCGCTTCGGTCTCGTGCATCTACGGTATCGGTTCGGTCGAAACCTACACCGCGATGACCTTCCAGATGTCGATCGGCGACCGCCTCGACCAGCGCCAACTGCTCGCCGACCTCGTCGCCCAGCAATACAAGCGCCAGGACGCCAACTTCGTGCGCGGCTCCTTCCGCGTGCGCGGCGACACCATCGAAATCTTTCCGGCCCACCTGGAAGACCGCGCCTGGCGCATCTCGATGTTCGGCGACGAGATCGAGACGATCACTGAGTTCGATCCGCTGACCGGCAACAAGACCGGCGACCTGAAAAGCGTGAAGATCTATGCCAACTCGCACTATGTGACGCCGCGGCCGACGCTGAATCAAGCCATCAAGTCGATCAAGGAAGAATTGCAGCATCGCCTGCAAGAGCTTGAAAAAGCTGGCCGTCTGCTCGAGGCGCAACGTCTGGAACAGCGCACCCGCTTCGACCTGGAGATGCTGGAAGCCACCGGCTCCTGCGCCGGCATCGAGAACTATTCGCGCTATCTCACCGGCCGCCGGCCCGGCGATCCGCCGCCGACGTTGTTCGAATACATCCCCGACAACGCGCTCGTCTTCATCGATGAAAGCCACGTCACCGTGCCGCAGATCGGCGGCATGTACCGGGGCGACTTCCGCCGCAAGGCGACGCTGGCCGAATACGGCTTCCGCCTGCCGTCGTGCATGGATAACCGGCCGCTGCGTTTCGAGGAGTGGGATGCGATGCGTCCGCTCACCGTCGGTGTTTCCGCCACCCCCGGCGCCTGGGAGATGGAACAGGCCGGCGGCGTCTTCGCCGAACAGGTCATCCGTCCGACTGGCCTGATCGACCCGCCGGTCGAGATTCGGCCAGCGAAGAGCCAGGTCGACGATGTCGTTGGCGAAATCCGCGAGACGACCAAGGCCGGTTACCGCACGCTGGTCACAGTGTTGACCAAGCGCATGGCCGAGGACCTGACCGAATATCTGCACGAGAACGGCATCCGCGTGCGCTACATGCACTCCGACATCGACACGCTGGAGCGGATCGAGATCCTGCGCGACTTGCGCCTCGGCGCCTTCGACGTGCTAGTCGGCATCAACCTGTTGCGCGAAGGCCTCGACATTCCCGAATGCGGTTTCGTCGCCATCCTTGACGCCGACAAGGAAGGCTTCCTGCGTTCCGAGACGTCGCTGATCCAGACGATCGGCCGCGCCGCGCGCAATGTCGACGGCAAGGTCATCCTCTATGCCGACCAGGTCACCGGCTCGATGGAGCGGGCGATGGCGGAGACCAACCGCCGCCGCGAGAAGCAGCTGGAATACAATGAGGCCAACGGCATCACGCCGGAAAGCGTGAAGTCGCGCATCGCCGACATCCTGGATTCGGTCTACGAGAAGGACCACGTCCGCGCCGACATCTCGCAGTTCACCGATAGTGCCGGCGCGATGATGGGCAACAACCTCAAGGCCCATCTGGAAGCGCTCGACAAGCAGATGCGCGACGCGGCCGCCAATCTGGACTTCGAGAAGGCGGCCCGCGTCCGCGACGAGATCAAACGGCTGCGCGAGATGGAGCTCGCCATCTCCGACGACCCGCTAGCGCGCGAGGTCGAGGGCCAAAGCCCCTCCTCTGGCCGGGAGAAGGGCAAGCACAACAAGGGTGTGGCCAAGCACCGTACCGCCGAGGAGCAGGAGCGTTTCCGCAAGCTCGACGAAGCCCGCGCCGCCGAGGAAGCGGCCAAGGCTGCCCGGCCGAACCTCTTCCGCAAGCCGCATCTCGACGAGATGGGCGCCGATGGTGCCGTCCCCGTGAAGAAATCGCTGTTTGCCAAGCCGTCCATCGACGACATGGGACCGGGCACCGACATGCCGACGCCGGCTGGCGCGGTTTCGCGTTCGCTGTTCAAGAAACAATCGGCGGCCGAGGCGCACGGCTCGGACTATGGCACACCGGACGACGGCAAGTCGCTGTTCCGCAAGAACACGCTCGACGAGATGACGGTGCGGCGAACGGAAAAGCCGGTCGAGGGTGCGCGTCCGGTCAAGCCGGAGGACGTGAAGCCGGTCGTGCGCGAACGTGCCGGCATCGGCTCCTACGAAGATCCGGGCGACCAGCGCCGGCAGACACGGCGACCCAAGAAAAGCGGCCGGCCGGGACACTGATCGCGAGGGCTCCCTCCGTCGGCTGAAATAAATTTTGCGCCGCTGTCGGAATGCGATCGCACCATTCGTTCCTTGGTTGTCGGCACGATGATGTCGCCGCCAATCAGAGGGAGAATGCACCATGTCGATCCTGTCATCCATTGGTCGCATCGCGACCCGATATTCGGCGGCACGCACCCACGCTCGAACCCAGCGCGTGCTTCGTTCGCTGCCGATCGAATTGCGCAAGGACATCGGCTGGCCCGAGGCTGTCGATGAACAGCCGAGCCGGCCTTTCAGAATCCAGGCAACAGTTCGCTAGTCACATTGTAACGAGAGGAAAGTCAGATGAACGACACGACCGCACAGACCGAATATCCCCGCCCGAAAGTACTCGGCGGACTGATCGCCTATCTCCAGGTTGACGGTGCCGTGAAAGCCGCCGATTTCTACAAGCGTGCCTTCGGCGCCGAGGAGGTGTTCTCCTATCCGCCGGACGAACAGGGCCGCACCATGCACATCCATCTCTACATCAACGGTTCGTCGCTGATGCTGAGCGATGCGTTTCCGGAGCATGGCCATCCGCACAAAGCGGCCCAAGGCTATACGATGCAGCTCGTGCTTGGGGCTGACAACATCGAAAGCTGGTGGAAACGCGCGGTGGATGCCGGCTGTGAAATCGAAAACCCGCTTGCGGAAATGTTCTGGGGCGACCGCTGGGGCAGCCTGCGCGACCCCTTCGGTGTCAACTGGGCAATGAACGCTCCCATCAAGTAGCCAGAGGCCGGCCTTTCCAAAACGGAGGCCGGTTTCCAACCGCCGGATCGTATCCCCAGACGATCCGGCGGTTCGTTTTTTGAGATCCGGCGCAGCCCGCCCAATCTGCTAAAAGCGATTGCAGAGACGGCAGAGAGCTGGCCTGCCTTGCGCGCACCGCCAAATTGGCACCGTGCGCATCATGAAGCTGTTCTAAGCCGTTCAACCTTCGAGCGGCGCTACTTCAGCCGCTCGATCAGCGGGTTCAGCCGATCGCCATAACGTTTCCACAGGTCGACCGAACCCTTGTACATGGGCTGGCGCACTTGCGCGGCCGACGCCGTGCGCACCTGTCGCTCGTTCTGATGGAACGACAATACGGCATCGCTCCATGGCAGGCCGAGATAGTCGATCAGCGCGCGGCTCTGGCCTTCCTGGTCGGCGACGAAATCCTCATAGCGCACGTCGTGCACGACACCCGGCAGGACGGCGTGCCAATGCGCCATCATGTCCAGGTAGAGATTGTGGAAATCGGCCAGCTCGGCGAGGTCGTAGCCATAGAGATGGCCGTCGCCGCGGAAATGCGACTTGAAGATCGACAGGCAGGTGGCCACCGCGTTGCGGCTGCAATGCACGATCTTGGCCTTGGGCAGCATCAGGTGCAGGAAGCCGACGAGCAGGAAGTTGCCTGGCATTTTGTCGGTGACATGTTTGAAGCCCGGATAGCGGGTATGCAGCATGTCGAGATAATCGTGCCCGGCATCGGCAAACGCCTTGTCAGGCATATCGGCGATGCCAGCCGGGAAGCCGCCCTTCATGTCGAGCGGGAACCCCTTGCCGACAGCGGTCTTGAGGATGGTGAGCTCGCCGGCGCCGAACACCTGCGGATGGCTGGCGATGATCTGCTCGACCAGCGTGGTGCCCGAACGCGGCATGCCGACGACGAAGATCGGCGCATCGTCCTCGATCGCACTCGACTTGTGCTTCTCGAAAAATGCTTTGGTGAAGGTCGCCTTCATCGCCTCGAATTCGGCGCGCGTCCTGGCGCCGTCGTAGGCGATGCCCTTGCGGCGGATGGCGTTGCCCTCGGCGAAATAGTCGAACGCCTTGTCGTAGACCTTGAGATCGTCATGCGCCTTGCCGAGGCCGAAGGAAAGCTGCATGCGCGCCAGGCTGTCGGCCGGTACCTTGGCATGCTGCGCTTTCATCGCGGCCAGTTCGCCGTCGCTTTCACGCTGCGGCTTGACCTGGGAAAGCATCAGCCATGATTTCGCCTGCGTCGGATCGGCCACCAGCGCCGTGCGGAAATGCTCGGCCGCTTCGGAAAGCCGCCCCTTCTCCATCAGCCCCACGCCATAGCCGTGGTTGAGTTCGGCATCCTTGGGCCGGATGGCCAGCGCCTCGCGGAAAGTGGCCAACGCATCGTCCAGTCGCCCGGCTTCCTGCTGCGTCTCGGCAAGGCCGGCCCTGGCCCGCATATGGAACGGGTTACGGCCGATCGTGGCGCGGAACACCTCTTCCGCGGCGTCGAAATGGCCGATCTGGCGAAGCGTCGAGCCGAGATTGTCGCGGGCCGCGCCATGGTCCGGCTTTGCCGCCACCGCCTTGCGGAACTGCTCGGCCGCCGCAACCCCGCGACCGGCATCGCGCAGCACCGTGCCATAATTGTTCAGGAAGTCCGGATTCTTCGGCTCGGCCCGCAGCGACTGTTCAATCAGCGCAAGTCCCTCGGTACTGCGACCGGTCTGATGCAGAAGCAGGCCGAGAAAATGCGCGGCCGCGGCATGGTTTGCCTTGGCGCCAAGCACCTGCCGGTAGAGGTTTTCGGCTTCCTGCAGCCGCCCCATCTGGTGCAGTTGCAACGCCTGCCCGACGGCGCGATCCAGATCGCCACCGCGCGGTGGTTGCGTCGGGCCACCGGCCCCACCCTTTGCGCCTTCGCGCCTTCTCAATGCCCGGTTGATGGGACACCTGCCATGTTCGTCTGAGCCTGTTGCGACCTAGGCTATCCGAGAGCCGGTTTCAAGCATCAACCGAGGTGGGTGCCGTTGCCGGAAAGACAACGGCACCCGTGTTCACGGTCTAGCAGGGGCCATCGTCGACGACGCGCCAGCCGGCGGCGCGCGCCTCGCAGCCGTTCGGAAATGTCTGCAACTGGCCATGCCGGCGGGCACAGACCGGCGCATATTCGCGGGTGCAGAACTGCGGACGATCGCCGCCATCGTCCCAGCCACCGCCTCGGCATTGGCCGTCGCCAATGATGCGATAGCCGGACCGACGTGCCATGCAGGCATTGGCAAAGGTCTGCCTGTCTCCGCCGCGCCGCGCGCAGACGGGCGCATATTCGCGCGTGCAGAATTGTGGCCCAGGCCCCGGGAAAGGCGGGCGTGGTCCTGGCCCTTCGTCGACCACCACCGTACAGGCCGCAAGCACCAGGGCGACAATGGCAAGCGCCGCTCCCTGCGGCCGCAAGAAGAACTTCAGAAACTGCATGGTCGTCCCTCCATCACCCCCTCCCGACGCAAGACGCCGGGCGATATGGCCGTGCGCAGCGATTAACGCGACAGCCATATTCAGCGCGATTGAATAGACACGGCTTGGCGGAACGCAAGCGCCGGCTTCAACCGTGGTGAATAGGCGGCCCTACGGGGCATGAAACGACACGCGGCCGCTCGTCGCCGACGAGGGACGAAACCCGTTCCTCTCGATCTGGGCCTATCCTTGCGCGCCTGTGGTAGATGACCATGTATTGTCTTAGTATTAGGGAGCGTGAAAGCTGGGTGTTGTTCCCTCAGGCTTCAGCTTGCAACAATCACATTTCCGTGCGATAAATTTTGTGTTCGGGCATTTGCGACCCGGAGACTGGAACGTTTTGCACGACCCTTTCCCCGATAGTGTGAATCTCTGACGGCCCCGTTTTTCGGCGGGGGTTTTTGTCGTGCGCGAATGCATGAACGCCGAAGCAAGAACCGGGAACTGCCAACCGGCGCGAGACGAGGCAGAACCCACCATTGAACGGGTGAAGGAGTTTCCCCAATGGCCCAGACCGGTACCGTAAAGTTCTTCAACAGCACCAAAGGCTTTGGCTTCATCACGCCGGACGGCGGCGCCAAGGACGTGTTCGTTCACATCTCGGCGGTCGAGGCCTCCGGTCTGCGCACGCTCGTCGATGGCCAGAAGGTCACCTTCGACGTGGAACCCGACCGCATGGGCAAGGGTCCGAAGGCCGTCAACCTGCGCGCGGCATAAGTTTTTTCGAATTCGAGCAAATTCGAGAGGCGCGACGGTTTCCGTCGCGCCTTTTTTCATTGTCAAAGCATCGGCGCGGCTGCGGTTTCCGTACAGCAAAAGTTTTTCTTGCCGATATCGCCAAAATAAACGACAAATTTGCCGTCTGGGTTCTTTGCGGGCCCGGAGACTGGACTGATGGGGTTCAAAGGAGTTTCCCATGCCGCAGACCGGCACTGTCAAATTCTTCAATCATGCCAAGGGTTTCGGCTTCATCACGCCGGACGACGGGGCGAAGGATGTCTTCGTTCATATCTCGGCTGTACAAGCATCGGGACTTCCTGGTCTTGAAGATGGACAGAAAGTGACTTTCGACACCGAGCCGGATAAGCGCGGCAAGGGTCCCAAGGCGGTCAACCTGACGGTCGGCTAAGCCGGCGATCAGGAATTACATGGACCGATAGAGTTCGCCCACCGCCTGATCGACGCGGTGGGACGTATTGGCCGGGTCGCGCAAGCGCCACTTTTGTTCAGCCTCCGTTCAGCCACGACCCACTATTACTGGCTGCAAGACCGGGCCACGCCTCCAGAAGAACCAGGCGAACCGGGATGAAGGAGACCGTCATGAACAGATTTTTCAAAGCCGCCATCCTGTCCGTTGCCGTCGGCGCGACGACGCTGGCGACCTTCTCGCCCGCAAGTGCTGATGACTGGCGCTGGCGCCGTCACCACAACCGTTCGGGTGATGCCCTCGCCGCCGGTGTCGTGGGCCTTGCGGCCGGAGCCATCATCGCTGGCGCGCTGTCGCAACCGCGCTATCGCGAGCCGACCTATTACGACGACTACGATCCTTACTACGAGCCTCAGCCCCGTTACGTGGTGCGACCGCGGCCGGTCGTGCGGCAGTATTATTCCTACGCCGGCGGCGTCGAGCCCTGGACTCCGGAATGGTACAGCTATTGCTCGGACCGCTACCGCTCGTTCAACGCGCGTTCCGGTACCTTTACCGGCTATGACGGCCAGCAGCATTTCTGCACCGCCAACTAACCGGCCACCAAACCAAAGTTCCCTGCCCAACGAAAAGCGCCGCCTTCGGGCGGCGCTTTTTTTCTTGTGATACCGCTCTGACGGGAAGTCGAAGGGATCAGACCAGGAAAGGGTTGGAGCGGCGTTCGTCGCCGAACCGGCTGCCCGGGCCGTGCCCACACAAGAAGCCGATGTCGTCGCCAAGCGGCAGTAGCTTTTCCTTGATCATGCGGATCAACGTTTCATGACTTCCGCCGGGAAGATCGGTGCGGCCGACGGAACCGTGGAACAACACGTCGCCGACATGGGCGAACTTCGCCGCGCGGTTGAAAAAGACGACATGCCCGGGCGCGTGCCCCGGGCAATGCAGCACCTCGAAGACATGCTCGCCGAACGATACGGTCTCGCCTTCAGCCAGGAACCGGTCCGGCACGCAGTTGCGGATCGTATCGGTGACGCCGAAACGGCGCGCCTGGTTTTCCAAATTGTCGAGCAGCGGCTGGTCCGCTTCATGCGGTCCGATGATATCGACGCCAAGCGCATCCTTCAAATCCATCGCGCCGCCGGCATGATCGATATGGCCGTGTGTGATCCAGATCGCCTCGACGGAAATGCCGTTGTCGCGCACTGCCGCCAGAATGCGGTCGACATCGCCGCCGGGATCGACCACCACGCCCGCCTTGCTGTCGCCGTCGAACAGGATCGTGCAGTTCTGCTGGAATGGCGTGACCGGAACGATGCCGGCGTTGAGCTGACCCATGATGGCTCCTTCGTCTTGTCCTTCCACCTAGAGACCCCGACCGGCCGCGTCCAGTCTCGCCGAACATGGGAAGGCTCCGAGGGGGCTTCCCAAAACGAAATGGGCGGCCGAAGCCGCCCATGCCGAAAGATATAAGTGTCCCGACTTACTTCTTCATCGCGTTCATGACCATGCCGATGACGCCGGTCAGGATCGCACCACCGCCGGCGCCGCCGACGATGTTGTTCAGGTTGAGTGCGCTGCCCAGACCGCTGGCGGCAGCCGTAGCTGCAGCCGGGTCAACCGCGCCGCCGTGAAGCAGGCTGCCGAGAATTGCAGCACCGCCAACGCCGCCGATTGCACCACCGAGCAGCTTCGGAAGCTGGGACATCGCTGCTTGCTGCAGCGCCGCGCCCACCGCCTGACCGCCGACGATACCGGTAACCACCTGGACGATGATCGGAAGAAGTGTTTCCATTCTGAAGTCCCTCCTTGGATGCCAGCCGCCGCCGGCAGACGCCATCATGAGACCGCGAATCGGTTGAAAGTCAAATGCAGAAAAATGCAGGCTTAAAAAACCAGCGCAAAACTGCTTTCTGACCACAATTCCACGATTTTTTCTTATGCAGCGGCCGCCGCGCGCTTGGGTCGAACAGCATCGGCATAAGCCTGCACAAGTGTTTTGCTGATCGCACCGACCGCGAATCGATATTCGCCGACCTCGCTGATCGGCGTCACCTCAGCCGCCGAACCGGTCAGGAAACATTCTTCGAAGCCCGCCAGTTCCTCCGGCCAGATCGCGCGCTCGACCACTTCTATGCCGCGCTCGCGCGCCAGTTCCATCACCGTGCGCCGGGTGATGCCGTCGAGGAAACAGTCGGCCGTCGGCGTGTGCAGCTTGCCGTCCTTGACGAAGAAGACGTTGGCGCCGGTCGCTTCCGCCACCTGCCCGCGCCAATCGAGCATCAGCGCGTCGGCATAGCCCCTCGCCTCGGCCAGATGCCTGGACATGGTGCAGATCATATAGAGGCCGGATGCCTTCGACTTCGAAGGCGCCGTTTTGGGATCCGGTCGCCTGTAGTCGGCCCAGTCGAGCCTCAGTCCCTTCATCTTCTGTTCGGCATCGAAATAGCTCGGCCACTGCCAGATGGCGACCGCGCAATGGATGCGGTTGTTTTGAGCTGCGACGGAGGTCTGCTCGCTGCCGCGCCAGGCGATCGGCCGCACATAGGCGTCCTCAAAACCCTGCATCTTCAAAAGGGTGCTGCAGGCCTCGTCGATCTCGGCCACCGAATAGGGAATGGTGTAGCCGAGGATTTTCGCCGACTCGTGCAGGCGCTGGCTGTGCTCGGTCAGCTTGAAGATTTCACCGCCATAGGCCCGCTCGCCTTCGAAGACGGCGCCACCGTAGTGGAGGCTGTGGGTCAAGACGTGGACTTTCGCATCGGCCCATTTGATGAACTCGCCGTTCATCCAGATGAAGCCTTCCAATTGGTCGAAGGGAACAGGCGCCATAAATCCTCCCGCGCGCGGACGGTCCGCGCATCGCTGTCACGTTGCGTTTGCTGTCGTTTCGGCTTGAGGGCGGCCGGTCGATGCCTCGGCAGGCTTCGCTTGCAAACTGTCGAAAAGTTCGGGAAAGGCGGTCTCGCCTTGCCTTTTCGTTCGCAATCGGCCCTAAAGCTTATCAAAAATTACCATCGTCCGGAAAATACGTCAATAATGCTGACATAATTTTCGGCTAGGTACGGGATCATCATGGCAGACCGCAAGACCGCTCGACCAACGCCGATCACAACGCCGGTAAGCGACGAGGACGGCATCGACTTCGGCATCATCGAGCTCTTCTTCTTCGCCTATCGGGATTTCACCTCGGATCCCGACGAGATCCTCACCGATTATGGCTTCGGCCGGGCGCACCATCGCGTGCTGCACTTCGTCAACCGCAGACCCGGCCTCACCGTCGCCGAATTGCTGGACGTGCTCAAGATCACCAAGCAATCCCTGGCCCGCGTGCTGAAACAGCTGATCGACACCGACCACATCGTGCAGTTACCCGGCCCGCGCGACCGCCGCCAGCGGGAGCTCTATCCAACCACCAAGGGCCGCGCCCTGGCGCTGGCCTTGGCACGGCCACAGTCGCGCCGCATCAGTACGGCATTGGGAGATTCCGGTGTCGAAAACCGCGCCTCGGTCGAATTGTTCCTGAAGGCAATGGTCAATCCGGAACTGCGGGCGCAGATTGATATTCTGCCCAGAAACCCGATCCAGAAACTGTCAGGGGACGATCATGGAGAACATTGAAAGGACTGACAGGCCGCTGGCCCCGAATGACGATGCACCGCATCTGCTGGTGGTCGATGACGATACGCGCATCCGCAACCTCCTGAAGCAGTACCTCACCGAGAATGGCTTCCGCGTCACCGTCGCCGGCAACGCCGACGAGGCGCGTCGCAAGCTTGTCGGCCTCGATTTCGACCTCCTGGTCCTCGACATCATGATGCCCGGCGAAAGCGGCGTCGACCTGACCCGATCGCTGCGGACCGACAAGAACGTGCCGATCCTGATGTTGACCGCGCTGTCGGAGACCGACAACCGCATCAGCGGGCTGGAGGCTGGCGCCGACGACTATTTGCCGAAGCCATTCGATCCGCGTGAGCTGATCCTGCGCATCAACAACATCCTGCGCCGCGGCGGCCCGGCCACCACGCCGAAGGTCGAGCAGCTGGTGTTCGGCCCTTACACGTTCCAGATCGCCAAGCGCGAGTTGAAGCGTGGCGGCGAGGCGCTGAAACTGACCGATCGCGAACAGGAGATCCTCGCGATCTTCGCCGCCCGCGCCGGAGAGACCATCCCCCGGCACGAACTGGTCGGCGACGATTCAGAGGTTGGGGAGCGTACGATCGACGTCCAGATCAACCGCCTGCGCCGCAAGATCGAGCGCGATCCCGCCAATCCCGTCTGGCTGCAGACGGTGCGGGGTATTGGGTATCGGTTGAGCGTGGAATAGAATGAGATGCTGGCGACCGGTTCACCGGCGACAGCTTCGCGCGAACCGGTAGGTGGATGGCGACTTCGGAATTGCAGGGACCCAAACCGGAAGGCGGACCTATCGGTCGCGTGCTAGGCGCCTTGCCGCGCGGCTGGCGCCGGTTCTGGCGCCTCGTCTCCTTCTATATGCCGAAGCGGCTCTATGCCCGCTCGCTCATCATCGTCATCGCGCCGATGATCCTTTTGCAGTCGGTCATCGCCTATGTCTTCCTCGAGCGGCATTGGCAGCAGATGACGCAGTTGCTGTCGCAGGCGGTGGTGCGCGATATCGCCGCCGTGATCGACCTGATGGAGACCTATCCGCGCGAGGCCGACTACGCCAACATCATCCGCATGGCGCAGGATCGCATGCAGCTGAAGGTCGACCTCCTGCCGCCCGACCCGCTGCCGCCGCCGGGACCGAAACCCTTTTTCTCCATTCTCGACGACGTGCTGCCGGCCGAGATCACCCGCCAGATCAACCGGCCATTCTGGATCGACACGGTCGGCAATTCCAACGTCATCGAAGTGCGCATCCAGCTGGAAAACAAGGTGCTGCGTGTCTTTGTCCGCCGCAGCCAGGCTTACGCGTCCAACACCATCGTCTTCCTGATCTGGATGGTCGGTACCTCGCTGGTGTTGCTGTTGATTGCCATTCCTTTCCTGCGCAACCAGATCCGGCCGATCCTGGCGTTGACCGAGGCCGCCGAGAGCTTCGGCAAGGGCCGACCGATGCCACGCGACTTCCGCCCGCGCGGCGCCGAGGAAGTACGGCGCGCCGGTTTCGCCTTCATCCAGATGCGTGAACGCATCGAACGCCAGATGGAGCAGCGCACGGCGATGCTGACCGGCGTCAGCCACGACCTGCGCACCGTGCTGACCCGCTTCAAGTTGCAATTGGCGCTTATCGGCGGCAGGCGAGCCGACACCGAGGCGCTCAACCAGGACATCCAGGACATGCAGTCGATGCTGGAAGGCTACCTGGCCTTCGCGCGCGGCGAGGCCTCCGAAGACCAGGGCGATTTCGATCTGGAGACCTATTTCCAGAAGTTGCGCGACGAGGCGACGCTGCGCAAACGCAAGTTGACGACGGCCATCAGCGGTCCACGCCTTGTCCATGTCCGCCCGAACGCCTTCGAACGCCTGCTGTCGAATGTCGCCGGCAACGCCTTCCGTTATGGCCAGATCGTCGACATCAAGGCCGTCAACAGCCGTGGCTCGCTGGTGGTGACGATCGACGACGACGGCCCCGGCATCCCCGCCGACAAGCGCGAGGAAGTGTTCAAGCCTTTCGTGCGGCTGGACGAAGCGCGCAACCTCGACGCCAGCGGCACCGGCCTCGGCCTTTCCATCGCCCGCGACATCGTTCGCAGCCATGGTGGCGACATCACCCTGGACGACAGTCCACAGGGCGGCTTGCGGGCTGTCATCCGGGTGCCGTCCTAGGACATTTCATCGCGGCGTCATGAAAACATGGTCAAGAGCGCGCATGAAACGCGCGATTTTCCATGATTCGATCTGGCGGTTGGACCCCGGCGTCCTGCCCGCCCGACCGGGCTGGCGCGAGGAATGGCCGTTGTTGGGCCGCCCTCGCCGATCACGCGCGGACAAGATCCGGCGACAGCGCGGCGAGGCCTCATGCGCATCCTGATGGTGACCGATGCCTGGCGCCCTCAAGTCAACGGTGTCGTCCACACATTGGAGCGGCTGTCCGAGACCCTGAAGGGACAAGGCGTCGAAACCGAATTCCTGACACCCAACATCTTCCGCACCCTGCCACTGCCGACCTACCCGGACATCAGACTGGCCCTGACCACACCGCGCCATGTCGCGCGACTGATCGCCGAGACCAAGGCCGACCATATCCACATCGTCACCGAGGGGCCGCTGGGCATGATGGCGCGGCGCTATTGCCGAGCAAATGGCCGGCCTTTCACCACCAGCTATCACACGCGCTTCCCGGAATATCTCAGCGCCCGCCTGCCCGTGCCCGAAAGCTGGGCCTATGGCTGGCTACGCGACTTCCACAATTCCGGCCAAGGCACACTCGTCGCCACCCAGTCGCTGGCCGATGACCTCGCCGCGCGCGGCTTCAACAAGCTGAAGCCCTGGACCCGTGGCGTCGACATCGAGCATTTCCGGCCGACCAAGCGCGGCGAGCTTGCCTTTCCGCGGCCTATTTTTCTCTCGGTCGGCCGGGTCGCCATCGAAAAGAACCTGCCGGCCTTCCTCGATCTCGATTTGCCTGGAAGCAAGGTGGTCGTCGGTGATGGGCCAGAGCGCGCCAAGCTCTCGGCACGCTATCCCGGCGTGCATTTCCTCGGCCATCGCCCCAGCGGCGAGCTGGCCGAACTCTACGCCTCCGCCGACGTCTTCGTGTTTCCAAGCCGCACCGACACGTTCGGCAACGTCATCATCGAGGCGCTGGCCAGCGGCACGCCTGTTGCCGCCTATCCGGTGACGGGGCCGATCGACATCATCGGCGACGGCATCGGCGGCAAGGTATCGGAAGATTTGCGCGAGGCCGCGCTCGGCGCCCTCGAAGTCAGCCGCACGGAAGCCCGCGAGCGCGCCTTGCGCTACAGCTGGAAGGCCTGCGCGGACATGTTCATGGACACGGTGAACGATGCTTTGGGACGGCGCGAGAAGCTCGCCGCCTGAGCCGGCTTCTATGACTAGTAGAGCCGGCCGCCGTCGGGCACCTTGCGCTCGATCGCGCCAAGCACGACATCGCCATCGGCGTCCGGGAAGCCCAGGGTCAGCACCTCCGACATGAATTTGCCGATCTGGCGCGGCGGGAAATTCACCACCGCGAACACCTGACGGCCGATCACGGTCTCCGGCGTATAATATTTGGTGATCTGCGCCGACGATTTCTTCACGCCGATCTCCGGCCCGAAATCGATCTTCAGCTTGATCGCCGGCTTGCGCGCCTCCGGAAAGGGCTCCGCCTCGATAACGGTGCCGGCACGGATGTCGACACGGTCGAAATCGGCGAAGGTGATGTCCGGCTTGCGCTCGCTTCTGGCAGTCATGGCGGGTCAGGCGTTTCCGTGCGTTTCGAAAAGCACGCTCGACAGCGCGTCCTTGGCCGAGGTGCCGGACCAGACGACAAACTGGAACGCCTGGAAATAGCATTCGCAGGCTTCAAGCGCAGAGGACAACAACACCTCGACCTGCTGGCTGGACGGCTCGACACCACCGGCGAGCAACAGCGACTGGCGGAACATGATCGCGCCCTCCTGTTCCCACAGGTCGAAATGGCCGAACAGCATCTGCTCGTTGATCAGCGACAACAGTCGCATCACTTCCAGCGTGCGGTTTTCAGGCACCTTGATGTCGAAGGCACAGGCCAGGTGCAGCGCCTCGAAGTCCTCCATCCAGGAGAAGGAGACATGATAGTCGGTCCAGGTTCCGGTCACGGAGATCGAAATCTCATCGTCGCCGGCGCGTTCGAAAGACCAGTCGTTGTTGTGCGCCACCTGTTCGATCACGTCGACCGGATGGATCTCGCGGGAAAATTCGAGCTCAAGGAGTTCCATGGAATGCTTCCTGTCGTTCTGGGAGCGCCACCGCACGCTCCGCGGGGGAGGCACGCACAACGAACAAATTTCTAGAACTCGGACGGCCTGGACTGCTCGACGCAACACTCCATGACCGGACCCCACCGCCCGGCGCATGACCCGTTCCGAATCATGCAGCAAATTCAGTCTATTGATCGGGAGTCGCGTGACCAGCCCAATTTTTTGGGACGGGCCATTCGCATGTGGACAGCGAGAGTCACAAAGAGTCACACGCGCCCTGTAAGCGATTCACGACAAAGCGCTTTTTCAGGCGGCGGGTTGTGGAAAGATTTAACGATTATTTTTTTGCGCGCGGCTTGGCGCTTGTCGTCGAAGCCGGCTTTTCGGCCTTGTCGCCAGCGGAACCCGCCAGTTGGGCCTCGAGTGCCTCGATCCGCGCCGCCAGTTTGGCGTTCTCTTCGCGCGCCTTGGCGGCCATGTCGCGGACAGCGTCGAACTCTTCGCGCTGCACGATCTCCATGGAATTCAGGAGCCGTTCCGCCTGCGCGCGGAAGGCGGTTTCCACCTCGCGGCGCACGCCCTGCGCGGCGCCGGCCGCGTCGGTGACCAGCTTGGCGAATTCATCGAGGATGCGGTTCGGTCCGGTCGACATGGCAAAACCCCTGTTGTCTGCTTTGACCTAATGAGCCCCTTGCCAGAATGCAAGGTTGCTCCGCCTTGACCCTGCCAAAAGCCTGCCCCATGGTCCGCGCCCGAACGCGACCCGCATGGGAGATTTTCTTGAGCGACCTGCTGCCGCTTGCCGCCCTGTCCTTTCCGAACATAGATCCGGTCATCTTCCAGATCGGGCCGTTTTTCGGCTACGGCCCGCTGAAGGTGCACTGGTACGGTGTCGCCTATGTCGTGGGCATACTGTTTGCCTGGTGGTATGCGAAGCGCCTTATCACCAACACCCGCCTTTGGCCTGAAGGCAGACTGCCCATGAAGCCCATCGACATCGACGATTTCGTTGTCTGGGCCGCCGTCGGCATCGTCGTCGGCGGGCGTCTGGGCTACGTGCTTTTCTACAATTTGCCGCGTTATCTCGCCAATCCGATCGAGATTTTCTACCTCCAGGATGGCGGCATGTCCTTCCATGGCGGCATCACCGGAACCATCCTGGCGATGCTCTTTTTCGCGCGGTCGCGCGGCATCCATGTCTGGTCGCTGTTCGACGTGGTGGCTGCCGGCGTTCCTGTCGGCCTCGGCCTCGGCCGGCTTGCCAACTTCATCAATTCCGAGCTCTGGGGCCGGCTCTCCGACGTGCCGTGGGCGGTTGAATTCCCGACCGGCGGGCCGTTCCCGCGCCACCCCAGCCAAATCTACGAGGCATTGCTCGAAGGCCTCGTGCTCTTTCTGCTGTTGCGCTTCCTCACCCATTCCCGATTGAAGCTGATGACGCCCCGCTTCGTCTCCGGCGCATTCGTTACCGGCTATGGCCTGTCGCGCATCTTCGTTGAATTCTTCCGCGAGCCGGACCGTCAGCTTGGCTATCTGTTCGGCGGCTGGCTGACCATGGGCATGGTCCTGTCCGTGCCGATGGTGCTGATCGGCATCTGGTGCATGGCCACGGCCAGGCCGGTCACGCACACACAGCCGGCATGACCCGGCTGAAGCGCCGCATTGTCGAACTGATCGGAACGGTCGGCCCTATTCCGGTCAGCGAATACATGGCGCTTTGCCTGTTCGACCCCGAAGCGGGTTATTACACCACGCGCGAGCCCTTCGGCGCCGGCGGCGACTTCATCACCGCGCCCGAGGTCAGCCAGATGTTCGGCGAACTGGTCGCCGTCTGGCTCTACCAGACCTGGCAGGCCGCCGGCGCGCCGATGCCGGTGACGCTGGCCGAAATCGGGCCGGGACGCGGCACCTTGATGAAAGACATGCTGCGCACGCTGACGCGCCTCGATGCGGATTTTGCCCGCTCAGCGTCCGTCGCGCTGATCGAGACCAGCCCGCGGCTGCGCGACGTGCAGAAGGCGACGCTGGCCGGCGTATCTGATGCCGTGGAATGGCACGAGACGGTCGCGTCTCTGCCCGAAACGCCGCTGTTGATCGTCGGCAACGAACTCTTCGATGCCATTCCGATCTGGCAATTCGTGCGGACCGCCGACGGCTGGCGCGAGCGCATGGTGGGCCTCGACGCGAATGGCGAACTCGGCTTTTACGCGGGTGCTGCCTCGCTCGATCCTTCGCTGCTGCCGCCCGACGCGGACACCGCGCCAGCCGGCGCCATTGTCGAGATCGCCCCGGCCCGCTCGGCACTGATGCAGACGATTGCCGAGCGCATCGCCGAACATGGCGGCGCCGGCCTGTTCTTCGACTACGGTCATCTGCAGCCAGGGGTCGGCGACACGCTGCAAGCACTGCGCCGCCACGATCACGAGGATGTGCTGGAGAGCCCAGGCGAAGCCGATCTAACCTCGCATGTCGATTTCGCAGCCCTTGCCGTCTCGACACGCGCGGCCGGCCTACATTCCGATTTCACCACGCAAGGCGCCTTCCTGCTCAGCATGGGTCTGCTGGAGCGCGCCGGCAGCCTCGGCGCCAATGCCGACAACACCACGCGCGAGCGCCTGTCGGGCGAGGTCGAACGCCTCGCCGGCCCACAGGCGATGGGCGAGCTGTTCAAGGTGCTGGCAATCGCGCATGAAGACATCGTCCTGCCGGTGTTCCACAGCCAGGTCGATCAACCGGAATAAGACCGCCAACGATGCAGGAAACCGAACTCGATACGCTGAAGGCGACCATCCTCGCCCACTTCCCCGATCTGGCCGAGGCTCGATTCAGCCTGCTGACCAACGGGTTCGATTCGGTCGCGGTGGATGTCGATGATCGGCTGATCTTCAAGTTCCCACGCCACGAGACCGCCAGGCAATCGCTGGTGCGGGAGGTCAGCCTCCTGTCCGTCATCCGTCCTGCCATCGCCATGCCGGTTCCGGATATCCGCCTGGTCGACGGACCACCGATCTTCTCGCATCATGCCAAGCTGAAAGGTGACTATCTGGAAACGCCGTATTATGCGCGCCTGTCTGAGCCCGCGCGTGATGATCTGGCAAAACAGCTCGCGCGTTTTTACGTCGACCTGCATGGCCTCGACATGGAGAAAATGAAGGCCGCCGGTGCAACACCCGTCGAAGCCTGGATGGAGCCCGACGAAGTCCGCGAAAGGGCGCCGCCGCTTCTGTCGGGCGAATTGAAAGCCCATGCCGAGCGGATCATTGCGTCGTGGGCCGACCTTCCGCCGGATCCCTGCGGGATCACCTACGGCTTCTTTGATGGCCATGGCTGGAATTTGGCTTTCGATCAGGAAACCAGCCGCCTCAGCGGCGTCTATGACTTCGCCGATTCCGGCTTCGGCTCGCTGCACCGCGATTTTGTCTATTCGAACTTCATTTCCACCGACCTGACCGAGCGCATCGTCACCAACTACGAAGCCTTGTCAGGGCGCGTGCTTCGGCGCGAACGCATCGAGGTGCTCACCGGAGCGCACCGCTTGTGGGAGTTGGCGGCAGCCGTGGACGATCCACCACGAATCCCTTTCATGATGGATCATTTCGCATATTGGGTGACCACGCTACGTTGAGCCTTGCGGCAATCGCGCCACCGATCGCGATTGACTTCGTCCCCCGCCCTGCCCCACTGTCCGCGCTTCGAACCGTCGACCGCGGCGTCTTGACGAATCCTGCCCTGGCGAAGACAAAGCACGCATGCTGGACAAAATGATCCCGGACCCGCTCCGGTCACCGATGCTCGAAAAGGCGGCGGCGCAAGGCATCCGCCACGGCTATTTCACGCGGGTCGGTGGCGTATCGGGTGGCATCTATCGCGGCCTCAACATCGGCGCCGGCTCCCAGGATGATCCGGAATTGGTGCGCGAGAACCGCCGCCGTGTCGCCGATTGGATGGGCGTGGCCCCGAACCATCTGCTCAGCGCCTACCAGGTCCATTCGCCCGATGTGGTTGTCGCGCGCGAGCCGTTCGCAGGCGAACGGCCGAAGGTCGACGCCATTGTCACCGACCGCCCGGGCATCGCCATTGCCGCCACCACGGCCGACTGTGGGCCTGTCCTGTTCGCTGATGGCGCTGCCCGCGTGGTTGGTGCCGCCCATGCCGGCTGGAAGGGTGCTTTCACCGGCGTGCTCGAAAACACCATCGCGGCCATGGAAGGCCTGGGCGCCAGGCGCGAAAACATCGTCGCGGTGCTTGGCCCGTCGATCAGCCCGAGAAATTACGAAGTCGGTCCCGAATTCATTGCCCGCTTCGTCGAGGCGTCCGCCGACAATGCGCGCTATTTCGCGCCGTCCGGCAAGGCCGGCCATGCACTGTTCGACCTCAACCGATACACGATCGATCGGCTCGTCCAGGCCGGTGTGACCGCGCATGGCCTCGATCGCTGCACCTACGCGGAAGAAGACCTTTTCTTTTCCTATCGCCGCACCGTCCACCGCAATGAGCCGGACTACGGACGTCAGCTGTCGGCGATCGTCTTGGAGGACCACGGCTGATGGCGCTGCATTTCGAACGCTCCGAATTCGACGCGCGCCGCGACCGGCTGATGATCGAGATGGCCGAGAAGAAGCTCGACGCCGTGCTCCTGTTCGCGCAGGAGAGCATGTACTGGCTGACCGGCTATGACACGTTCGGCTTCTGCTTTTTCCAGTGCCTAGTAGTGAAGGCGGACGGCTCGATGGTGCTTCTGACCCGCTCCGCCGACCTCAGGCAGGCGCGGCACACCTCCACCATCGAGGACATCGTGGTGTGGACCGATCGCGCCGACGCCAACCCGGCGATCGACCTGCGCAACCTTCTCAACAATCTGGACCTGCTCGGCGCCCGCATCGGCGTCGAATACGACACGCATGGCCTGACCGCTTACAACGGCCGCCGCCTCGACGAGCAGTTGCAGACCTTTGGCCAGATCGCCGACGCTTCCGGCGTTGTCGGGCGGCTGCGCCTGTTCAAGAGCCCGGCCGAGATCGCCAAAGCCGAAAAGGCGGCCGCCCTGGCCGACGACGCGCTGGATGCGGCGCTGCCGCTGATCAAGCAGGGTGGCGACGAGGCGCAGATCCTGGCCGCCATGCAGGGCGCAGTGTTTTCAGGTGGCGGCGACTACCCCGCCAACGAATTCATCATCGGTTCCGGGCCGGACGCGCTGCTGTGCCGCTACAAGGCCGGGCGCCGCAAGCTCACGAAGAACGACCAGCTCACGCTCGAATGGGCCGGCGTGTTCCATCATTATCACGCGCCGATGATGCGCACGATCCTGACTGGCAAGGTCTCCAAGCGCCATCAAGAATTGTTCGACGCGTCGCGCGCCGCGCTCCTCGCCGTCGAAAAGGCGATGACACCCGGCAACAGTTTCGGCGACGTCTTCGACGCGCATGCCCGCACGCTGGAAGCGCACGGCCTGACGCGGCACAGGCTCAACGCCTGCGGCTATTCGGTCGGAGCTCGCTTCACGCCGTCCTGGATGGATATGCCCTTGTTCTACCAGGGCAATCCCGAACCGATCGCGCCAAATATGACGCTGTTCGCGCACATGATCATCATGGATTCGGAAACCGAGACCGCGATGACGCTGGGCCGGACCTACCTCACCACCGAATCCCAGCCGAAGCCGCTTTCGCGCCATGATCTCGACTTGATCGTGCGGTGAATCGATGCCGGGAAGGGCGACAGGGCCGTTCATACGTCACCGAGGAGTCCGTCTGCCGATGAGGCGATCGTGCCTGACCACCGCGTCGTTGCTCGCGGCGTTGATCCTGTCGGCCTGCAACAGCGCCAACGACACGCTGCAGCCCGGCAAGGCCGCGCCGGGCGCCCAGCCCCCCGCCCAAGGCCAGGCCGCGGCGACACCCACCTCGCCGGCTCCCGCAACATCGGCGACGGGAATAACCGCGCCGCAACCCGGCGTGCCTGCAACCGCCGGCACGACGCCCACAGTATCGCCGGCGCAGACCGCTGCGGTGCTCGGCAAGATGCGCCTGCAGATCGCCCCGATCGTCGGCGCCTCCGTCGAGGCGGCCACGCCGCTCACCCAGCGTCTGGCGGCCCGCGCCAAGGAAAGCGGCATCACGCTGGCCGGCAGCGCCAACCAGACCGCGACGCACGTGCTCAAGGGCTATTTCTCGACCATCACCGAGGGCAAGGACACCACCGTCATCTATGTCTGGGACGTCTACGACCCGGCCGGCAACCGGCTCCACCGGATCAACGGCCAGCAGAAGGCGCCTTCGGCCAAGGGCGCCGAGGGATGGGCCGCCGTCCAGCCAGCCACGATGCAGGCGATCGCCGACCAGACCATCGCGCAATTGACCAATTGGCTCGCCGGCCGCCCCGGCGGATCCTAGCCGGCTTCGTGCCACGCGCCTTTCCCCAGGGTTAAGCCTTTGTTGGGATTCAGCTGCGGATTCGCCAATACGACGCTTGCAATACCGGCGAGGGCCGTTAAAAGCCCCATAAACTCCACCACCAGGTACGGTGCATGAAACTCTTCGCGGGCAATTCCAACAGGGTGCTGGCCGAAGGCGTCGCCCGCTATCTCAACATTCCGTTGGGAAAAGCCAGCGTCAGGCGCTTCGCCGACCAGGAGATTTTCGTCGAGATCCAGGAAAACGTGCGCGGCGAGGATGTCTTCATCCTGCAGTCGACGTCCTATCCGACCAACGATCATCTGATGGAACTTCTCATCATGATCGACGCCTTCATGCGCTCGTCGGCCAAGCGCATCACGGCGGTGCTTCCCTATTTCGGCTATGCGCGCCAGGATCGCCGCGCCTCGGGCCGCACGCCGATCTCGGCCAAGCTGGTCGCCAACATGATCGCCCGCGCCGGCGCCGACCGCGTTTTGACGCTCGACCTGCACGCCGGCCAGATCCAGGGCTTCTTCGACATCCCAACCGACAACCTCTTCGCGGTCCCGGTCATGGCCCGCGACGTCAAGGCCAAGTACAAGCAGCTCGGCAACGTCATGGTGGTGTCGCCCGACGTCGGCGGCGTGGTTCGCGCCCGCGCGCTCGCCAAGCGCATCGACGCCCAGCTCGCCATCGTCGACAAGCGGCGCGAACGGCCGGGTGAATCGGAAGTCATGAACGTCATCGGCGACGTGCGCGGCAAGGACTGCCTGCTCATCGACGACATTGTCGATTCCGGCGGCACGCTGTGCAATGCGGCCGACGCACTGCTCGCCAATGGCGCCACCAGCGTCACCGCCTACATCACCCATGGCGTGTTGTCGGGCGGTGCGGCAGCCCGCATCTCCGGCTCGCAATTGCAGGAACTGGTGATCACCGATTCCATCCAGCCGACCCAGGCCGTCATCGATGCGCACAACATTCGCGTCATCTCGATCGGCGACCTGATGGGCGAGGCGATCTCGCGCACCGCGACGGAAGAATCGGTCTCCAGCCTTTTCGACTGACACGTGAAGTAACGCGCCACAAACCGCGCAATCCCGAATTGCGAAGACCCGCGAGCTTGTATTAGATGTTCCCTAAGTAAGGGGATACTTCTGGATTCGGGCTTCGCATTGCTTACCGGCAATACAAGTAACGTCCCGGGGAGTTTCGAGGGCCTTGTCTCTCGGGCCCTGCTTTGGCTGAGCTCGACGGGCACGCCAGACCCGCCTGAAGTCAGACGCCGCCTGGTGCAGATCACGTTCATGCGCAAGGCCGCTTACGTGATCTCGCTGATCTGCGTCCTTTCGGCGGGCACCGCCGTCATCGCGCTTACAGGGCAGACCTGGGCCTATTTCTGGATGGCGGCCGAGTTTGCCATCTTTGTCGCCCGCATCGGCATCGTCACTGCGGTCGAACGAAAGCCAGATCTCGACCCCGAAAAGGCGATGTATGTGCTCATGCTGGTTGCCATGGCATGGGCCGCCACCTTCGGTATCGGCGCCTATCTCTGCATCATGAGTGGGAACACCACCCTGATCGCGCTGGCCAGCATATTGGCGATGGGCGGTATCGGCACGGTCGCCTCGCGAAACGCGGTGACCCCGCGACAGGCGGTACTTTTGATGTGCCTGGTGGCGCTGCCCTATGTCGTCGCCGCGCTGACCTCGCCCACCGCCGGGATGTTCGTCGTCAGCTTCTTCATGCCCTTCTACACCGCCGCCATGATCGCGATGATGGCTCAGAACTACGACATCACCATACGCATGATCCGCGCCGAATACCTCAATCGCCAGCTCGCGATGACGGATGTGCTGACGGGGCTGCCCAATCGAATGTTTCTCGACGACGAGCTCGACAGGCTGTGCGCGGCGATCGGCCGAGGAGAAAAGGCGAGCGGGTTCAGTCTGCTTTACATCGACCTCGACGGCTTCAAGGCGGTCAACGATATCCGTGGCCACGCCGCCGGCGACTTCCTGTTGAAGGCCGTCACGCAGCGCCTCGCTCGCACGGTTCGGGAAGGCGACAGCGTCTGCCGGCTCGGCGGCGATGAATTCGTGATACTCCTGCCGAGAGCAGGCGCTGTGGAGGCAGCCTCCCTGGCGGATAGGATCATCGGCGCCGTTGCCCGCCCCTTCGATATCGATGTCGGCGAACTCGTGCGCATCGGCACCAGCATCGGCAGCGTCACCGCGCCCGCCGACGGCGACACCCCGGCCTCCTTGATCGGCAATGCCGACATGGCTCTTTATGCCGCCAAGGCAGCAGGCAAGGGAACCCATCGCGCGCATGCCGCAAGCAGTGTGTGATTGTCCTGATCCGGATCAGTCGGGGCCGCACGACAGCAGCCAATCCCGCCTAACGCAGCAGGCCGTCCAGCAGCGGCAGGCTGATCAGCGCCGAAAGTGCGATCAGCCCGAAGCACAGCCGGCGGAAGGTCTGTTCGCTGGCTATGCCGAACATATGCGCGCCGAGCCACAGCCCCAGCCCGTAGGCAGGCGCCGCAATGACAGCGAGCGCGGCGATCGGCGCTGTGATGAGGCCGCCCCAGAGATAGCTGACCGCGGTGATCGCCGAGGAAATCGCAAAATAGAGAATGATGTTGGCCCGAACCGTATTGCCCGCAAAAGCGCCGCCCAGCCAGTAGGCCACGACCGGCGGGCCGCCGACCTGCGCCGCGCCCGAGAAGACGCCGGAGATCGCCCCGACCGCCACGGTGAGCGGAGCTCTCGGACGACCATGGTAACGCCAGCCCGACATCAAAAGGAGAAGAAGCAACACAACGATGGCGATGATCGACCAGCGGATGACGAGCGGGTCGAGATGCGCCAGTGCATAGGTGCCGAGCGGCACGCCGACGAGCGCGCCCAGCGCCATGACGAAGACATTGGTTTTGTCCGCCAGCCGCCACGCGCCGGGAACGAACCCCACCGTCATCACCCCATCCACCACCAGAAGCAGCGGCGCCGCCACCTTGGGGCCGATCACCGCGCTGGCCATCGGGACAAAGATCAGCGCCGCGCCAAAGCCCGAAAAGCCGCGCGCCAGACCGGCGATCAGGGCGATGAGAACGATAGCGAGGATGGCCTGGGTTGAGGTGCCGGCCAAAAGGGAGTGGAGCATTTTGTTATCGAAAGACTGAATTCCCGCTGTTTCTAGCTGGTTCCTGCTCTACCGGACAGAGCCCGGGCCGAAAGCGACAACTATTGCCTCGGCCGCTTGCTTGAATCGGACGCTCAGCCCCTCGGGTTCCCCGCTTTGGCGGCTTGCCTTCGCGCCCTCGCCCATCAGGATCAGCAACTCCGCGGCAGTATCGGGTCGCAAAAGCCCCGCACGCGCGCAAAGTTCAGCCAACCCGTCGCGATAGGTTTTTGGGTCTTTCCCGACCATCCTGTTGATGGAACGGTCGTGCTTGCCCGGTCCAATGACGCTGCCGGCGAATTCGCAGCCATCGCTTCGAACATCCTCAGCCACCTGGTCGATCCAAGTCCCAAGCTGCGCCAGAGGGTCTCCCGGACGCAGGGCATCCAGGTCATCCCAAAGCCAATCGGCATTTTCGATCGGTCGTTGAAGGGATCGCCCAATGACATCGGTGTGTAGCGGAATTTCCAGGGACATGGTCTGACCTCGGATGTTGTCAGTCGAACGTGCGCCTCTCTGGAGGCGGGATGCTTTCCAGCTGCGCCACGGAGCATTTAGGCGTCGACCCCACGCTGGTTTCCCAGGCGTGTTGCCAATTCAGCAAACTCTTGCTGGCCGTCGCGGCTTATCGTAAGAGGAGATGTTCTCCGGTTATATACGGAGATATCCTCCGCATAGCAAGGATTTTTTCAATGGTTCGTCAGAGCGAACCCTCCGCCCCCCGGAAGCCGAGAGCAGATGCCGAGCGCAACCGCATCCGGCTGCTTTCTGTCGCCAAGGTGGTCTTCGCGGAAAAAGGCTCGAATGCCAGCCTCGACGAGATAGCGCGCCGCGCCGGTGTCGGCGCCGGGACCCTCTACCGTCACTTCCCCAACCGCGATGCGCTGGTCGCAGCGATATACCGCAACGAGACCGAGCAACTTGTTGCGGCAGCGGACCGTCTCGTGAAGGAGCACGCGCCTGTCGAGGCACTGCGCTCATGGCTTTTGCTGTTCGTCGACTACATCACCACCAAACACGGAATGCACGAGCTGCTCCAACCTGTGCTCAGCGGAATGTCCGACCTCCAATCGGCATCCGTGACGCAGATGCAGCAAGCAATTTCAGGGCTGATTGAGCGAGCCGTTGAAAGTGGGGACGTTCGCCGAGATCTCGATCCCCGCGACCTGATGTTCGCGCTTGCGGGTGCGGCTAAATTCGGCGCGGGATCCGACGGCCTGCAGGCTGCCAGACGGCTGGTCGACATTCTGATAGCCGGTGTCCGAACGCCCTCGAAATCCTAGATTTCGCCTCACCCCACCTCCCTCGCCCCGCGCAGATACCCTCTCGGCGACGTACCCAGCATGCGCTTGAACATGGTGGTGAAGGCCGGCACGCTGTCATAGCCGAGATCGAGCGCGACGCGGGTGATCGGCTCGCCATCGGCCAGCCTGGGCAGCGCCGCGAACAGCAGCGCCTGCTGGCGCCAGGTCGACAGCGACAGGCCGGTCTGGCGGTGGAAGACGCGGGTGAAGGTACGCCGGCTCATACCCACCGTCTCCGCCCAGTCGTCGATCGTCGCATGAGGCGATGGCTCGGCGACGAAGCGACGGCAAAGCGTGGCGATGCGGGCGTCGGCCGGAAAAGGCAGGCCGAGCGGCCGCTCCGGCATGGTCGGGATCTCGTGCAAGAGCAGCGCCATCAAAAGCGCCGCCCGTTCGCTGGGAGGCTGTTCAGTCGGCAGGGTGACGGCCTCGATGATCAGACTGCGCATCAGGTCGCTGACGCCCACCACGCG
Organism: Mesorhizobium sp. 2RAF21; assembly: GCF_052115345.1. Taxonomy (NCBI): domain Bacteria; kingdom Pseudomonadati; phylum Pseudomonadota; class Alphaproteobacteria; order Hyphomicrobiales; family Phyllobacteriaceae; genus Mesorhizobium; species Mesorhizobium sp. 2RAF21. Next base: position 66,989 of record NZ_JBFRGM010000028.1, read on the forward strand.
CAGCCGTGTCGGCAGGCCCTCGACGGCATTGGGCGCGACATAGATCGACCGCATCGAGACATTGCCCAACATGTCCACCGCGTGCTCGATGCCGGCCGGGATCCACATGGCGTGGTCGGGCGGCACCATCCAGCGCCCATATTGGGTTTTCACCAGAACCACGCCGGCCAGGGCATGCAGCAACTGGCTGCGGTTGTGGTGATGGTCCGGCACCGTATAGCCGTCGGGATATTCCGACGGCAGCGCCACGATGAGGTCGCGCACGCGCTCCAGCCACTCCAGACGTTCCCTGTGCAGCTTGTAGAGTTGCTCGACCGGCGCTTCCCGGTAGGAGACGCTCATTGGCATGGCATTGGCCCACTTGCGTAATAAATGGACCAAACCACGAAAGAAGTAGGGTGACAACGGGATTATAAGCTCCCGCGCGGCAGCCTGCCGCAGACATACCCAAGGAGCATGATCTTGACCGATACCGCAGCGACGGCCGGTCGCGCGACCGCAGCGACCACCACAGCCTTCACCGTCATCCTGGCAGTGAGCTTTGGCCATTTCATCAACGACATCATGCAGTCGCTGCTTTCGGCCATTTATCCGCTTCTTAAGGACAATTATCGCCTCGATTTCTGGCAGATCGGCCTTTTGACCTTCACCTTCCAGGTCACCGCCTCGCTGTTGCAGCCGGTGGTCGGCATGGTCACCGACAAGCGGCCGATGCCCTTTTCCCTGCCCTGGGGCATGGCCTCGTCGCTGGTCGGGCTGATCGTGCTCGCCTATGCCGGCCATTATTGGCTGCTTCTGATCGGCGCCTCGCTGATCGGCATCGGCTCGTCGATCTTTCACCCGGAATCGTCGCGCATCGCCAGGCTGGCGTCTGGCGGCAAGCACGGCCTTGCCCAGTCGCTGTTCCAGGTCGGCGGCAATGCCGGCCAGGCGATGGGCCCGCTGCTGGCGGCCTTCATCGTCGTGCCCTTCGGCCAGACCAGCATCTCCTGGTTCGCCATCGGCTCGCTGATCGGCATCATCGTGCTTTGGCAGGTCGGCAACTGGTACATCCGGTTCCGCAAGGCGAGCGGCAATCGCCCGGCAGCCACCCATGTGTCGCCCTTCCCGCGCAACCGCGTCGCCTGGGCGCTGGTCATCCTCACCGTGCTGGTGCTGTCGAAGAACGCCTATATCGCCAGCCTGTCGAGCTACTACACCTTCTACACCATCCATAAGTTCGGCGTTTCGGTGCAGATGTCCCAGGTGCTTCTGTTCGCCTTCCTCGGCGCCTCCGCGCTCGGCATCCTGCTCGGCGGGCCATTCGGCGACCGCTACGGCCAGAAGGCGATGATCTGGTTCTCCATCGTCGGCGTCTTGCCGTTCACGCTGATCCTGCCTTATGCCAATCTGGAATGGACGGTGATCCTCACCATCCTGATCGGTCTCATCCTGTCCTCGGCCTTCTCCAACATCGTGGTGTTCGCGCAGGAATTGGTGCCGGGCCGCGTCGGCATGATCGCCGGCATCTTCTTCGGCTTCGCCTTCGGCATGGGCGGCATCGCCGCTGCTATCCTCGGCGTGGTCGCGGATGCCAAGGGCATCGACTTCGTCTACCAGATCTGCTCGTACCTGCCCTTGCTCGGCCTGCTCACCATCTTCCTGCCCAACATGAAGGAAGCCAAGGGCAAGGCCGCCAAGGCGGCATAGTCCGGCAAAGGCGGCCACGCTTGCGCGTTTGGCCGCCTTCCGCTATAGAGCCGCCACCCGCGTAGACACCCTTGGAGGCAACGCGGCTGAGGGCCGCCAGGCTCGCAAGACCCCAAAAAGCACTTTCCGGTTTTTGTGGTCGCGCACGGATGGCGGCTTTCGACATTTTCGGAGACCGGCACGCCGGGCACCGGAGATGCTCCAGCAACGCGAAAGGAAATGCCATGAGCCACGACACTTACGAGCTCAAGGCCGAGGCGCGCGAACAGGTCGGTAAGGGGTCCGCCCGTGAAGTTCGCCGCAACGGTAAAGTGCCTGCAGTTATTTACGGCGACAAGCAGCCTCCCCTGGCGATCGCCCTGTCCTACAAGGACATCTTCTACAAGATCCATGGCGGTGGTTTCCTGACCACGGTCGCCACGATCGATGTCGACGGTAAGAAGATCCAGGTCCTGCCGAAGGACTATCAGCTTGATCCGGTCAAGGACTTCCCGATGCATGTCGACTTCCTGCGCATCGGCAAGGACACCGAGGTCAATGTCGACGTTCCGGTGCACTTCATCAACGAAGAAAAGTCGCCCGGCATCAAGCGCGGCGGTGTCTTGAACATCGTGCGCCACGAAGTCGAGTTCCACTGCCCGGCCAATGCGATCCCGGAATTCATCACCGTGGATCTCTCCGGTGCAGACATCGGCGATTCCATCCACATCTCGTCGGTCAAGCTGCCGAAGGGCGTGAAGCCGGTCATTTCCGACCGCGACTTCACCATCGCCACCATCGCCGGTTCGGCCGCGATGAAGCCGGAGACCGAGGAAGCGGAAGCCGCTGCCCCGGTCGCTGAGGCCGCAGCCGAAGAGAAGTAAGTTTCGCCGCCCGGGAGCGCCGCAACCATGCTTGTGTTTGCAGGTCTCGGCAATCCGGGCGCGAAATATGCCAACAACCGGCACAATGTCGGTTTCATGGCGGCGGACGCTATCGCCCGCCGCCATTCCTTTTCGCCCTGGTCGAGAAAATTCCAGGCCGAGATCGCCGAAGGCAGGATCGGCGGCGAGAAAATACTTCTCATCAAGCCGCAGACTTTCATGAACCTGTCCGGCCAGGCGGTTGGCGAGGCGCTGCACTTCTACAAGCTCGAACCTTCGGCCGTCACCGTCTTCTACGACGAGATCGAACTCCCGGCCGGCAAGGTGCGTGTCAAGACAGGCGGCGGTTCCGCCGGCCACAACGGCATCCGCTCGCTCGACCAGCATATCGGCAAGGATTACCGGCGCGTGCGCATCGGTGTCGGCCATCCCGGTGCCAAGGAAATGGTGCACGGCCATGTGCTGGGCGACTTTTCCAAATCCGACCAGGAATGGCTGGACGTGCTGCTCCAGGCCATGGCCGACAGCGCCGAGCAGATCGCCAAGGGCGACGACAACTCCTTCATGAACCGCGTGACGCTGGCCCTGCGCGATAAGCTGCAGCCGACCGGACCGAACGACACGCCGCCGCCAAAGCCGCCGAAAGAGCCGGCCTCGCCCAAGGCGCAGAGCCATATCCGCCAGGCCAGGCCGCAGCAGCCTGCCGCGAAGCTTCCCGAAAGCGGGCCGATGGCGGCGATGCTGAAGAAGCTGTTTGGCAACAAGGACTGAGCCGCATAGGCCGAAAGGCTTGACGATCATCGACCCTTTCGCCCATAGCCTGAGCAAATTCTTAGTTCCCGATAGGACCACATCATCATGGGTTTCAAATGCGGCATCGTTGGGCTGCCCAACGTCGGCAAGTCCACGCTGTTCAACGCGCTGACGCGCACCGCGGCCGCGCAGGCGGCGAACTATCCCTTCTGCACCATCGAGCCGAATACCGGCGAAGTGGCGGTGCCGGATCAACGCCTGCGGAAGATCGCCGACGTTGCCAAGTCGAAGGAAATCATCCCGACGCGCATCTCCTTCGTCGACATCGCCGGCCTGGTGCGCGGCGCCTCGAAGGGCGAAGGACTGGGCAACCAGTTCCTCGCCAACATCCGCGAGGTCGATGCCGTCGTGCATGTGCTGCGCTGCTTCGAGGATGACGACATCACCCATGTCGAGGGCAAGATCGACCCGGTAGCCGACGCCGACACGGTCGAGACCGAACTGATGCTCGCCGACCTTGAAAGCCTGGAGCGCCGGATCGTGCAGATCCGCAAGCGCGCCGGCGGCAAGGACAAGGAAGCAAGCACCGTCCTGCCGATGATGGAAGAGGCGCTGAAGCTGCTGCAGGACGGCAAGCCGGCGCGCGTGCTGCTGAAAGGCATCGCGCCCGAGGATCTCGCTATCCTGAAGGGGCTGAACCTGCTCACCTCGCATCCGGTGCTCTATGTCTGCAACGTCGCCGAGGGCGATGCCGCGACCGGCAACGAACACACGCGCGCCGTCGAGAAGATGGCCGAAGCGCAGGGCGCCGGCACCGTGGTGATCTCCGCCGCCATCGAGGCCGAGGTGGCGCAGCTTCCCGATGCCGAGGAGCTCGAATTCCTCGCTTCCATGGGGCTGGAGGAACCTGGCCTCGATAAGCTGATCCGCGCCGGCTACGACCTCCTGCACCTGATCACCTATTTCACCGCGGGCCCGAAGGAAACCCGCGCCTGGACGATCGAGCGCGGCACCAAGGCGCCCGGCGCGGCCGGCGTCATCCACACCGACTTCGAGCGCGGCTTCATCCGTGCCCAGACCATCGCCTACAACGACTTCATCACCCTGGGTGGCGAAGTGGCGGCCAAGGAGGCCGGCAAGGCGCGTGACGAAGGCAAGGAATATGTCGTCCAGGACGGCGACGTGATGCTGTTCAAGTTCAACACCTGATCCGGATCGATGACGGCGCACGCCAGCCCTGAACTTGACCTTCCACCGGCTATCCGCGCGATGATCGCGGGCTATGCCTGGGACCGAGACACGCTTGGCCATTCGGATGCCGGCGTGTTCAGGCTGGAGGCGACTGACCGGCCCCGATTGTTCCTGAAAGTCGAGGAAAGTGGGGGCCATGCCGAACTGCCCGCCGAGGTGGAGCGCCTGCGCTGGCTTGCCGGTCAGGGCGTTGCCTGTCCCGAGGTGCTGGCTTTCGAAACCCATGCCGGCCGCGACTGGCTGCTGATGAGTGCCATGCCTGGGCGGGATCTGGTTTCGGCTGGCCCGCTGTCCGCCGAAAAGGCCATCGCCGTGATGGCCGGGGCGCTGCGTAACCTGCATGCGCTGGATATCCGTTCCTGCCCCTTCGACCACCGGCTCGAACACCGCATCGCCGACGCCAGGGCGCATCTGGAGGCCGGTCTCGTCGACGAGGAGGATTTCGACGACGAGCGCATGGGGCGCACGGCGGACGATGTTTTCGGCGATGTCATCGCCTTGCGACCCTCCAGCGAAGACCTCGTCGTCACCCATGGCGACGCCTGCCTGCCGAATTTCATGGTCGACGGCGACCGTTTCTCGGGCTTCATCGACTGCGGCCGCCTCGGTGTCGCCGACCGCTGCCAGGACCTTGCGCTCGCCTGCTGGAGCATCCACCATAATCTCGGCCCGCAATGGGTCGACCCCTTCCTTGCCCACTACGGTGCGCCGGACATCGATAGCGGCAAGCTCGCCTACTACCGCCTGCTCGACGAATTTTTCTGATCGCAGGCGCGTCTTTACGACCGTGACTGCAGCAGCCGCGGCGTCCGGTGGCCGTTGCGGCTTGACGCGGCCAGCCGCCGGGTCTATCGCGCCCTTGCGCCGACCAGCTTTCCCGGCCCGGCGTCCCCTCGAAACAGCCCTCGGCATGGGAGACCACGCGATGATCAAGGCCTTCGTCGTGGACAATGATCGGCTGCGCGTTGCCGACTACCTCGAAGAACAGCGCGACAGCATCGTCTGGGTCGACCTTTTCAATCCCACCAAGGAAGAAGAGACGGCCGTCGAGACGGTGTTCGGCATCGCCGTGCCGACCCGCGAGGAGATGGAGGAGATCGAGGTTTCCTCGCGCCTCTATGTCGAGGACGGCGGATATTTCATGACCGCCAACCTTCCCTCGCAGACCGAAGCCGACAAACCGGAAATGTCGCCGGTCACCTTTGCCCTCGCCAACAAGCGCCTCGTCACCGTGCGCTATCATGAGCCGCGCGCCTTCAAGACCTTCCCGCTGCGCGCCGAAAAGGTGGCGACCGGTTGCACCAGCGCCGACACCATCCTGGTCGGCCTGCTCGAGGCGATCGTCGATCGGCTGGCCGATATTCTGGAGAAGATCGGCCGCGACATCGAGACGATCTCGCATGACATCTTCGAGGCGACCGCCACCAGCGCCTCGCGCCGCAACCGCGACTTCCAGGAACTTTTGAAGAGCATCGGCCGCAAGGAAGACCTCGCCTCCAGCGTGCGCGACAGCCTGATCTCGCTGCAGCGGCTGGCCGGCTTCCTCGCCCATGCCGCCACGCAGACCAAGATGGGCAAGGACAGCCGCGCCCGCATCAAGACGCTTTCGCGCGACGTCGTTTCGCTGGCCGACCACTCCGCCTTCCTGTCGCAGAAGATCGGCTTCCTGCTCGACGCCACGCTCGGCATGATCTCGATTGAGCAGAACGCCATCATCAAGATCTTCTCGGTGGCAGCCGTTATCTTCCTGCCGCCGACACTGGTGGCATCGATCTACGGCATGAATTTTGAAACGATGCCGGAATTGAAATGGCAGGTCGGCTACCCGCTCGCCATCGGCCTGATGATCGTGTCGGCGGTACTGCCCTACTGGTACTTCCGCCGGCGCGGTTGGCTTTGAACGGGCAAACCGCTGCGCCAAGCCCGGCCAAGCCTTGCGGGACGGGGCGGCAGCGTTCAAAGTAATAGTACAAGCTTGAACGGGATTGCGCGATGACCGGCAAGAAATGGGCTTATGAGGATTTCGCCGAAGGCGCGGCGATCGATCTCGGACCCAAACATGTGACGGCGGCCGAAATCATCGAATTCGCCTCCGAGTTCGACTTCCAGCCGATGCATCTCGACGAGGAAGCCGGCAAGGCCGGCCTGCTCGGCGGCCTCTCCGCCTCGGGCTGGCACACATGCGCCATGTTCATGCGCATGATCTGCGACGCCTTTATCCTCGATTCCACCTCGCAGGGCGCGCCCGGCGTCGACTATGTCAAATGGAAGAAGCCGGTGCTGGCCGGCGACAGGCTGACCGGCAAAATCACCATCCTTGCCAAGCGTCTGTCCAAATCCAAACCCCGGCTCGGCTTCGTCACCATGCGCGCCGAACTGTTCAACCAGCGCGGCGAAACCGTGTTCGAACTGGAGAACACCGGCATGTTCCTGACGCGCACGGGAGCGGACGCATGAGCCTCGACGACTATCTCGGCATCGGCACCACCGTCACCCTCGGCTCGCACCGCTTCGAGCCCGAGGAGATCAAGGCCTTCGCCCGCAAATACGACCCGCAGATCTTCCATGTCGACGAGGAAGCCGCCAAGCACAGCCTGCTCGGTGGTCTGTGCGCGTCAGGCTGGCACACCGCCGCCACCTGGATGAAGTACAACCTGACAACGCCGAGACCAACCGGCGCGGTCTGGAAAGGCCCCGGCGCGGAGCCGGAATTCGGTCCCTCCCCCGGCTTCCGCAATCTGAAATGGCTGAAACCGGTCTTCGCCGGCGAGACCGTCACCTTCACCCGCACCGGCGTCGCCCATCGCCCGCTCGCCTCGCGGCCGGGCTGGCGGCTGCTGACAATCCTGTGCGAGGCCTTCGATTCCACCGGCGACAAGGTGATCGAGTTCGAAAGCTCGGTGCTGGTGAAGGCCGAATAGGCACTTTGAACCCGGCCCGCCGTCGCCTCCTGACACCAAGTTGTCAGGAGCACTACGCTATCTGATCGGCCATTGAAGAGGACGAAGGAGCGTCGTTGGGGCGCATCCATCTCGTCCCGCGGGGGATGTCGCCGATGGATGCCAGCGCCTTGTGGCTCTATTTCGTTCTGCTCGTCGGCATCATCGTCGTGCCCGGCATGGATATGCTTTTCGTGCTGGCCAATGCGCTCAGCGGCGGGCGTCAGGCAGGCATCGCGGCAACGGTCGGCATCATGCTCGGCGGCATCTGCCACACCATCTTCGGCACTGTCTTCGTCACCGGTCTGTCGACCCTGCTGCCGGTCGTCGCCCCCGTCATGATGGTGGCCGGCTCGCTCTACATGATGTGGATCGGCTACACGCTTGCCCGCAGCGCGATTTCCGTCGACACGGTCGAGGCGGCGGCGGCACGCCCGCTCGGCACGATCCTGGCGCAGGGCATGCTCACCTGCGTGCTCAACCCCAAGGCCTGGCTGTTTGTGCTCGCCGTCTACCCGCAATTCATGAAACCGATCTACGGCCCGATCTGGCTGCAGGCTCTGATCATGGGGACGATGACCGTCACCGTGCAGATGGCCGTCTATGGCGGCCTGGCACTGGCGGCGCTGCGCGGTCGCGATGCGCTGACCGACAACCACGCCGCCACCATCTGGATGGGACGCGGCGCCGGCCTGCTTCTGATGGCGGTCGCCGCCTTCACTCTGTTTCGGGCTGTCAGGGGGATGTGACGAGAGGGATATGACGGAGCGGCATCCCACGCCTTCGTCATTCCGGGCCAGCGAGGCGAAGCCGAGCGCCGACCCGGAACCCATTGAGCAGCACGGCCGGGACCTGGGTTCGCGTGGGCGGCGGTGAAAGATGCGGCGCCGGTTCGGCTGCGTGAACGGTTCAGGACGAGGACCGGGCCGTGCCAGACGATGAAGCGGCCAATGGGTTCCGGCTCTCGCTGCGCTCGGCCGGAATGACGGCGGCGCAGTCGCGTCGACGCGATGACGCGTTGATACACTTCTTCATCGCCACGCCCTGCTTTTCGCAGTCTGGCCATTGTCAAAAAACACTCCCCTTGAGGGAGGTGGGAAGCGGGGCGCCGGGTCGGTGCCTCACGCTATTTAGATGCTGGCGCCTTCCGGGCGCCCCGCCAGTGTTCTTGCCCCGGACCGACCTCGCCGTCGTTCGCGACGGCA